>NZ_LLXS01000027.1:0-50217 GCF_001431585.1 Stenotrophomonas pictorum JCM 9942
GCCAGATGCCGCGGATCGAACGGCTGGAGCGCTCGGTGGGCACCTTGCAGCTGCGCGCCACCCAGCGCCGCGCCGATCCCTATGGCGAGCGGCCGCCATCGCGCTGGAATCCGCTGGCGCGGCTGGCGATCAAACACAACCAGATCACCGCGCGCGTCACCCCCGGCGTCGACACCTGCAGCGTCACCCTGCTGTTCGAACCCGATGCCGGCGCCTGGCTGGACCTGCTGCTGCTCGATGAGGGCAGCAACTACGAGAACGCCGAGGCCGTCACCCAGGCGCTGAGCGGCAAGGTTGCCCGGCAGCGGCGCGAAGAACGCGAGCAGGCCGCGCGCACCGAGGCCGAGAAGGAACTCAGTGTCGCCCGCCTGAATCTGCTGCACGCGCAGGTGGAGCCGCACTTCCTCTACAACACCCTGGCCAACGCGCAGGTGCTCACCCGCAGCGATCCCGAACGCGCCGAGCAGATGCTCGGCCATCTGATCCAGTATCTGCGCAGCTCGCTGCCGGGCATCGACCAGTCGCTGTCCACGCTGGGCCAGGAGCTGGAACGGGTGCGGGCCTATCTGGAAATCCTGCGCATCCGCATGGGCGCCCGGCTGACCCTGCAGATCGATGTGCCCGACGCGCTGCACAACCTCACCCTGCCGTCGATGTCGCTGCAGACGCTGGTGGAGAACGCGATCAAGCACGGCCTGGAGCCGAAATCCGGCGGTGGCACGGTGTGGGTGCTGGCGCGCGAACTGGACGGCCGGCTGACCGTCACCGTGGCCGATGACGGCCAGGGTATGGCGACCGGCAGCACCGGCACCGGGATCGGCCTGAAGAACCTGCGTGAACGCCTGCGCGTGAGCTGCGGCGCCGATGCGTCATTGACCCTGGTGTCGAATTTCCCCAGCGGCATGGCCGCCACCATCAGCCTGCCGTGCCAGCATCTGGAACCGGCACCGGCACCGGCACCGGCACCGGCCGTCGCACCGCTCATCCCGGAGCTGCCGCATGCCTCTTGATGCGCTGATCGCCGAAGACGAGCCACTGCTGCGCCAGGCATTGCTGGACCAGCTGGCGCGCTTGTGGCCGGAGCTGGTCATCGTCGCCGCCTGCGAGGATGGGGCCGCGGCGCTGGAAGCACTGGAGACCCACCAGCCGGCGCTGGCATTTCTGGATATCCGCATGCCCGGGGTCAGCGGCATCGATGTGGCGCGCGCGCTGCAGAGCGTCAGTCCGCGCACCGAGGTGGTGTTCGTCACCGCCTACGACCAGTACGCGATCAGCGCCTTCGAGCAGGGCGCGGTCGATTACCTGCTCAAGCCGGTCAGCGATGAACGCCTGTTGGCCACCCGCCAGCGCGTGCTGGCCCGGCGCTCGGTGGGGGGCGCGGACCCGGTGGTTCTGGAACGCCTGCTGCAGCAGCTGGCCCGGCAACCGGCCACGCCGCCGAGCGCACCGCCGCTGGCGTGGATCACCGCCAGCAACGGCCGGGAAACGCGGCTGGTGATGCTCGATGAGGTGCTCTATTTCCGCGCCGACAACAAATACACCGTGGTGGTCACCGCCGATGCGGAACTGCTGCTGCGCAGCTCGTTGCGCGAGCTGGCCGCGGCACTGGATCCGAACGGCTTCCGCCAGGTGCACCGGGCCACCCTCGTCAACATGAAGGCGGTGGCGGCGGTGAGCCGCGAGGACAGCGGGCGCGGCGTGTTGCGGCTGAAGAACCGCAGCGAAACGCTGCTGGTCAGCCAGCCGTTCATGAGTCTGTTCCGTGGCATGTGAGGCCGCCCCCGTCCCAGGAGAATCGCCATGCTGTACCTGACCGTTCTGCTCGGCAGCCTGCTGTCGATGCTTGGCATCCACGAGCCCCCCGGGCAGACCTCGATCACCCGCCTCAGCGGTGAGCACGCGCTGCTCAGCCGTACCACGGTGATGGCCGGTGTCAGCCGTTTCCAATGCCTGCAAAGTGACAGCGGCCGCTGCGGCTACCGGCTCTACCACGAGCAATGCCAGGCCCGGGAGGGCGGGCAGGAATGCCGCCGCGAGCCCCTGGCCGACTTCACCCTGGTGGTGGGCAGCAGCCGCGAACTGCGCGATCTGCCCCGCGGCTTTGGCCAGCAGGTGCACATCCCCAAATGACATCGCCGCGCCAGTGCGCGGCGATGGGTAATGCGTGGAATGGAAGTGTCAGAACGCCGGTTGCAACCGCAGGCCGTCGTCACCGATGTGGTTGAGCTTGCCCACCAGTTCCGAATGCTGTCGCATGCGGCCCAGCTCGCGCATGATGCGCACGTCCTCATGGCGCAGTTCGCGCTTGGCGGTGACGGCCTGCTTGTAGTCCAGCACTTCCGGATAGTGCTGGGCCATTTCCAGCGCCTCGCCCACGTTCTCCACGCTGTCGGCGTCGGAACTGATGCGCGCGCGGCTGTTGAAGGCCTTCATCCAGCGCTCGAAGCCGGCGGTGTGATCGAACATGTTGGCCATGAACCAGATCACGAACAGGATCGATACCCACGAGCCGAACACGATCACCACGCGGGTGAAGGTGATATGGAAATCATCGCGCCACAGATAGTTGGTGATCAGCCCCAGAATCAACAGCGAGGCGGCCTGCCAGAGCACGATGGAGGCGATCAGCCACTGGCACTTGGCCTTGGCCAGCAGGGCGACTTCCTGGCGTATCTGTTCGTCGCTCAGGTTCTTCCAGTGCGCGACCTGCTTCTCGAACGGGCTGCGATACAGCTCGTTGTCCTGCAACAGCAATCCCAAACCTTTGAACAACGCGATCATGTTGAGCTCCTTGCAGTGACTTTCTGGAACGAGCGACGGATGCGACGTGAAGCGGTCAGGCGGCTTTAGTTCTAGCACTTTCCGCTTGCTTGGCAATGGGGGGCGCGCGAAGGCGTGCGCAGCGGCGCACGAGGACGGGAGCGGATTTTGCGGTGCGTCATCGCGCAAGTGGCGGAATGGAAAATTGAAACCGGCGGCGCATGCTGCATCTGCACACAGCGCTTCCGGCGGCTGTCGCGGCGCACCGGGTGGTGTCGATCATCGCGCATGACACCGGGGGATCTGCGACTTGCGCGACGGCAACGGTACGATAGGCGCCATGTCGCTCCTGTCCGAACGTGTTTCCTCCGCCGCCACCGCCCAGATCCGCCGCTGGGTGCTGGACGCCTTCCCGCGTGACCACAGTGGCGTGGCCTACGACGCGCCCGCCGGCGATCCGGGCTGGTTCGGCCCGGACAGCGTCACCTGGCGCATCCATTCGGAGTTTCCCGGCATGCTCGCCGGCGGCCTGTGCGCGTTGATGCTGCAGTTGCTGCATCCGCGCGCGCTGGCCGGGGTCTATGACCATTCCAATTTCCGTGAGGACCTGGTCGGGCGGCTGCGGCGGACCACCAGCTTTGTGGCCGGCACCAGTTACGCGCCGGTGGCGGAAGTGGAGACGCTGATCGAACGCGTTCGCCGGATCCATACGCAGGTGGCGGGCGTCCTGCCCGATGGCCGCCACTACCGCGCCGATGCGCCGGAGTTGCTGACCTGGGTACATGTGACCGAGGCTTACGGCTTCCTGGAAGGCTGTCGTCGCTATTGCCGGGAGATTCCGGCGGCCATCGCCGACCGCTACTACGACGAATACCGGCGCGTGGCCGAGGCGCTGGGCGCGCGCGAGGTGCCGGCCAGCCAGGCGCAGGTGCAGGCCTATTTCGCCCAGCAGCAGTCGCAGCTGCGGATGGACGACCGTTCGCGCGAGGTGCTGGAGGTGCTCAGCGAGGTGCGCCTGCCGGTGCCGCTGCCGGGGGTCTCGCGCGACCTGTTCCTGTCGGCCGGCGCGGCCCTGCTCCCGGAGTGGGCCACGCAGCTGCTCGGACGCAGCCGTGGCCAGCAGCTGCAATCCATTGTCGCCGCGCGGGTGCTGCGCAGCGTGGCACCGTTGTTCCGGATCGCCTTGAGCGACGGCATTTCCACGCGCGCGTGCCGCCGGGTGGGAGCCGATCCGGCGCTGCTGCTGCGCTGGCCGGAATAGCAGGGCCTGGTCCTTGCGCACCCGCAACAGAACGGGCGCTCCTGGGCGCCCGTTCTGTTTTCCGCGCCGCGCGCCGCCTGTATCCGCAGCGGCAGCGCCGGTAGTCCGGATCCGCCCCGGCACCATACGGCTGCCGGTCGGGCACTTGACCGTTGCAGGTAACGGCAAACCTGCCGGAAATTGCCTGTCGACTCTTCACGCGGGCGGTTGTTGTGCGGCATGCTGTGAAGGAAACGTTGCGATGGTGGCCGGGGGGCGGCGCGCAACGTTGAAAACCGTTTCTGCACGCGCACTCAACCGGTCCGTGCCGGGCGGATTTTCTGTCGCGTTCTCTGAAGACGAACCTCGCCCATGCGTGCAGCACGTGTACTGATGTCGGACAGGCACCTGTGAACCGGATCTTCGCCCATCCACTGCGAAGGATCGGCGGTATCGGAAGCGTGGCGGCGATCGTGCTGGCCCTCGTGCTGGCGCTGTTGCTGTGGAATGACCGCAGCAACCGGTTGCAGGCCGCGCAGCGGCAGAGCATGGCCATCGCCACCGGCACCGATCGCCTGCTGCGCTCGGAGCTGTCCACGTTCGAACGGACGCTGCGCGGCACCGCCAACTATGCGCGCGACTATTTCTGGCTGGCTCCCGAGGAAGCGCCGGCGCTGCTGGAGTCGGCCATCGCCGGGGTGCTGGTACGCAATCCGGATCTGGCCACCATCACCCTGGTGGATGGCCAGGGCCGGGCGTTGTCGGGCGGGAACGGCGATCCGGGGTTCAGCCGTTGGGTCAATCCGGCGCACCGTGTGCTCAGGGGCGAGCTGTACCTGGGCAGGATGGAACGCGGACCGGACGGATCACGGCTGGTGCAGCTGGCCATTCCGGTACAGCCGGGGCAATGGCTGCTGGCGCAGGTCCGGCTGGCGGCGTTCCAGCGGATCGTTACTGGCCTGGATACCGGCCGCATGGGCGTGGTGTCCATCGGCAACCGCGATGGCCAGCTGCTGGCCCACAGTCTGGACCCGTCGCTGGTGGAGCGCACGCTGCCGCGGCCGATGCGGATCTTCCCACCCGAGGACAAGGTGAGGGCCCGCGGCGTGGCCAACAGTCCGGTCGATGGCCTATCCCGGATTGGCGCGATCAGCGCGCCGCGCGATTATCCGCTGATCGTGTTCGCCGGCTTGTCCTACGACGAGGTGATGGGGCCGTGGTACACCGCGCTGTATGCGGCCATCGGCCTGTACGTGCTGTACGTGGTCGGACTGCTGTACCTGATCCATATCCGCCGGCGCAGCCTGCGGCGGCAGGCGCGGCTGACCGAGGAGCTGCGCGCCGGCGCCGCCGAGCTGGCCCTGGCCCACCAGGTCGGCAAGGTAGGGACCTGGTCGATCAGCGGTGATGGCGGCACCCTGCGCTGGTCGGCGCAGACCCAGCAGCTGTTTGGCTTGTCGACCCGGCAATCGACCTTGCCGGCACTGTATGCACGCGTGCATGCCGAAGACCGTCCCACGTTGCGGGCCGAGCTGCAGGCGGCACTGGCCAACGGTGGCGTGGTGAACGCGCTGTTCCGCCTGGTGCTGCGCGACGGCTCCACGCGCTGGCTGTCGGCGCGCGGGGAAATGGTCAACGAGCACCGCCGCAAACGCATGACCGGTGCGGTGGTGGATGTGACCGAACGCGTGCACAGCCAGTTGCGCGCGCAGGAAGCCGAGCGCCAGTTCCGGCTGGTGTTCGATCGCAATCCGGCGCCGTTCTGGATTTTCGACCTCCATACCCTGCGCTTCCTGGAAGTGAACCAGGCCGCGGTGCGGCAGTACGGCTACAGCCGCGACGAATTCCTTGGCATGACGATCCTGGACATCCGCCCGGCGGAGTACCGCGAGGAGACGGTCGCGTTCATCCGGGAGCTGGCCGACGGGCTGCGTCCGGCCGAGGGGGTGTTCATCCACCGGCGCAAGGACGGCAGTCTGTTCGAAGTGATCGGGCACAGCGCGCGGCTGGAGTTCGATGGCAAACCCGCGCTGCTGGTGCTGGCCGAGGACGCCAGCCAGCGGCTGGCCTACGAACGCGATCTGGCCTATCGCGCCAGCCACCATGCCGGCACCGGCCTGCTGACGGTGCGGGCGCTGGCCGACCGTCTGGACGCCGCTGGCAGCGGCTACACGGTGGTCCACGTGCAGCTGCGCGGGATCCAGATGGTGGCCGATACGCTGGGCCAAGACGCAGGCGAGCAGGTGCTGCAGGCCATGGCGACGCGGCTGGGGGCGCTGGCGGCCGGCTATGGCCTGCTGGCCCATCAGCCGGCCGAGGATTTCGTGCTGGCCATCGCCGCCGGGCACGAGGTCCAGCAGGTCCTGGACGCGTTGCTGGCGGCGGTGTCCGAACCGGTGCGCGGGCGCGATTCGCGCCACCAGCTGGAACCGCGGCTGGGCGTGGCGCGCTGTCCTGACGATGGGGAAATGGCCGAACAGGTATTGGGCCGGGCGGCGCAGGCGGCCCATGCCGCGCGCGAGAATGGCACGGTGCTGGCGCGTTTCGATGCCAGTATCGCCGCCCGTTACACCGAACGCCTGCAGCTGGCCGGGCGGATCCACACCGCCATCGACCAGGGCGAGTTCGAGCTGCACTTCCAGCCGATCTATCACGCCGCCGATCGCAGTCCGGCCGCGCTGGAGGCGCTGCTGCGCTGGCCGCAGGCCGATGGCAGCTTCATTGCGCCGGGCGATTTCATCCGTCTGTGCGAGGACACCGGGCTGATCGTCGCGCTGGGCCGCTGGGTGATCCATGCCGCGGCGCGCGCGCAACGCCAGCTGGCCGACCAGGGCTGGGGCGGGCTGCCGATCGCGGTGAACATCTCGGCGGTGCAGTTGTTCAACAGCGATCTGGTGGCCGAATTCAGCCGTGCCACCGAGGCCTGGGACCTGCCCCCCGGGGCGTTGCAGCTGGAACTGACCGAAAGCGCGGTGATGCGCAACCCGGCGCAGGCGCTGCAGACGCTGCAGGCGTTGAAGGAAAACGGTATCGGTGCGGCACTGGATGATTTCGGCACCGGCTTTTCCAGCATGTCCTACCTGCAGCACCTGCCACTGGACTCGCTGAAGATCGACCGCGACTTCGTCTGCGATGTGGAGCGCAACCCGCGCAACGCGGCGATCTGCCGGGCGCTGCTGTCGCTGGGCCACAGCATGGGCCTGAACGTGATCGCCGAGGGCGTGGAGAGCGAAGGCCAGCTGGCGTGGCTGGCCGCGCACGGCTGCGACCAGGTGCAGGGTTACCTGCTGGGTCGCCCGATGCCGCTGGAGGCGGTGCGGGTGGCGCTGGACCAGCACCGCTCAGTCTGAGGCGGCCGTTTCCCCGCCGAGGCACTCGACCAGATAGTCGATGAAGCTTCGCACCTTCGGCGCCAGGTGGCTGCGGCTGGCATAGACCGCATGGATGCCGACCGAGGGCACTTCCCAGTCGGCCAGCACCGGCACCAGGCGACCGTCGGCCAGCGCCTCGCCGACGATGAAATCCGGCTGGGCGATGATGCCCATGCCGGCGATGGCCGCCTCGCGCAGTACCTCGCCGTTGTTGGCGCGCATGCGTGGCACCAGCGCGATGCCCACTTCGCTCTGCCCGCGCTGCAGTGTCCAGCTGTCGCCGCCGGCCGAGTAGGTGTAGGACAGGCAATCGTGCCCGGCCAGCTCCTGCGGGGTGGCCGGGGCGCCGCGTCGGGCCAGATAGGATGGCGCCGCGCACAGCGTGATCCGCGCCTGCGCCAGCCGCCGGGCGATCAGCGAGGGCGCCGGCTGGCGGGTGATGCGGATGGCCAGATCGAAACCTTCCTCGACCATGTCCACCAGCCGGTCGGACAGCTGCAGGTCCAGTTCCACCTGCGGATACCGCGCGCTGTAGCCGGGCAGCAGCGACGCCAGGCGGGCGATGCCATAGCTGACCGGGGCATTGATCCGCAGCCGGCCGGAGGGCTGCAGCGCCTGCGCGCCGACCGAGGCTTCCAGTTCGTCGAATTCGGCCAGCAGCTGCACGCAGCGCTGGTAGTAGGCCGCGCCGGTGCTGGTGGGGCTGACGCGCCGGGTGGTGCGGTTGAGCAGGCGTGCGGACAGGCGCTTTTCCAGCGCGGCGATCTGCCGGGTGACGGCGGCGGTGGACAGGTCCAGCGCCTCGGCCGCGGCGCTGAAACCGTTGCGCTCGACCACGGCGACAAACACCCGCATCGCATCGATCGTGTCCACTGTTTCCACTTCCGCAATAAAACGTTGCCGTCGAGGTTATTTGTTGCGTGCAATCTGCGCAATAAGCTGGCGGCTGTCCTCTTCCGTCAAGGAGCCCGCCGTGGCCGAGCATCTGCCCTCGCTCTACATTTCGCATGGTTCGCCGATGACCGCGCTCGAACCGGGACAGGTCGGGCCGCGGCTGGCCGAACTGGCCGCCGGCCTGCCGCGCCCGCGCGCGATCGTGATGGCCTCGGCGCACTGGCTGGGCCGCGCGCCGATGGTCTCGGCCGCCGCGCAGCCGGAAACCCTTCACGATTTCGGCGGCTTTCCCGCCGCGCTGTACCAGCTGCAGTATCCGGCGCCGGGGGCCCCGGAGTTGGCCCGGCAGGTGGCCGCGCGTCTGGCCGATGCCGGGTTGCCGGCGGTGCTGGACTCGCAGCGCGGCCTGGACCACGGCGCCTGGGTGCCGCTGCGCTATCTGTATCCGCAGGCCGACATCCCGGTGCTGCAGGTGTCGATCCAGCCGGGGCTGGGGCCGCGCCACCAGTTCGACATGGGCCGGGCGCTGGCGCCGCTGCGCGAGCAGGGCGTGCTGCTGGTCGGCTCGGGCAGCATTACCCACAACCTGCACGACTGGCGCAACTACGATCAGGCCCGGGAAGCGCCGTACGTGCGCCCGTTCATCGGCTGGATCGAGCAGAAGCTGCAGGCCAACGACCTGCCGGCGTTGTTCGACTACCGCCGGCAGGCGCCGTCCGCCGTGCAGGCCCATCCCACCGACGAGCACCTGCTGCCGCTGTATTTCGCCATGGGTGCGGCCGGCACCGACCAGCTCGGCGCGCAGCGCATCGATGCCGGCATCGACCTGGGGTTTCTGGCGATGGACATCTACCGCTTCGACGGCGCGAGCTGATCGAAGGCGGTGCGATGGCACCGCTTCACGCCGCGCGCATCGGCATCCCGGCACGCCTGTGGTAGTTTTCCAGCGGTATTTTTCCGTCGCTGCCCGCGCCGGCAGCGCGCTGTCGTGGTGGTGATTCCCTGGAACGGGCATGCACACGATCGAAGTCGTCCTGGCGATGCTGGTGGCCGTTGTCGCCAGCGGCTATCTGGTAAGAATCCTTCCCTTTTCGCTGCCGCTGCCGCTGGTGCAGATCGGGCTGGGCGCGCTGATTGCCGGGGTGTTCAAGCGCGGTCATGCGCTGGACCCGGAGATGTTCTTCCTGCTGTTCCTGCCGCCGCTGCTGTTCCTGGACGGCTGGCGTATTCCCAAACACGGCCTGTTCCGCGACAAGGGCGCGATCCTGGAGCTGGCGTTTGGCCTGGTGGTGTTCACCGTGCTCGGCGCCGGGCTGCTGATCCACTGGTTGATCCCGGCGATGCCACTGGCGGTGGCCTTCGCGCTGGCGGCGATTCTCTCGCCGACCGATCCGGTCGCGGTCGGGGCGATCGCCTCGCGGGTGCCGATGCCCAAACGGCTGATGCACATCCTGGAAGGCGAGTCGCTGCTCAACGACGCCTCGGGCCTGGTCTGCTTCAGTTTCGCGGTGGCCGCGGTGATGACCGGCAGCTTCTCGCTGGCGCAGGCCTCGCTGACCTTCCTGTGGGTGGCGCTGGCCGGCCTGGCGATCGGCGTGGGGGTGACGTACGGGGTATCCACCTTCCAGCGCTGGCTGTGGCGCAGCTTCGGCGAGGAGCCGGGCGCGGCGCTGCTGCTCAACCTGCTGATTCCGTTCGCCGCCTACCTGCTGGCCGAGGAGTTCAAGGCCTCGGGCATCCTGGCCGCGGTCGCCGCCGGCATCACCATGAGCTATGTCGAGCTGACCGGCCGCATCAGTGGCAGCATGCGGGTGCAGCGCGCGGCGGTCTGGAACACCGTGCAGTTCAGCTTCAACGGCATCATCTTCGTGCTGCTGGGCGAGCAGCTGCCGGGCATTGTCGAACGCGCGGTCGATACCATGGCCACCAGCGGCCAGCGCAACCCGTGGTGGCTGCTGGTGTACGTGCTGGCGATCAACATCATGCTGGTGCTGCTGCGACTGGCGTGGGTGTGGCTGTCGCTGCGCTGGAACCTGCTCCGGGCGCGCTGGCGCGGCGAGCAGGGCACGCGCATGCCGTGGCGGGTGGTGCTGGCGATGTCGGTGGCCGGTGTGCGGGGTGCCATCACCCTGGCCGGCGTGCTGACGCTGCCGCTGATGGTGCCTGGCGGTGAGCCGTTCCCGGCGCGCGATCTGGTGATCTTCCTGGCGGCGGCGGTGATCCTGGTGTCGCTGGTCGCGGCCAGCCTGGTGCTGCCGCGGCTGCTCACCGGGCTGGAACTGCCCAAGGACGAGGACAGCCGGCGCGAAGAGGACATCGCGCGCAAGGCGTCGTCCCGGGCGGCGCTGGCGGCGGTGGAGAAAGCCCGGCAGCAGCTCGGAGAGGGCCAGAGCACCGGCAGCGTGCAGCTCTACAACGATGCCGCGGCGCGGGTGAGCCTGCTGTACCAGCGCAATCTGGACAAGGGCCAGAGCCCGGACGAGGACCCGGAGAAGGTCAAACGCATGGAGCAGGCCTATCGCAGCCTGCGCGCGGCCGGTCTGAATGCCGAGCGCGAGGAGCTGTTCCGGTTGACCCGGCGCGGGCAGATCTCCGACGAGGTCGCGCGCAAGCTGATCCGCAACCTGGACCTGCTGGAGAGCCGGCAGCGCGATTGACGCTGCCGGCGGTGATGCTTACGGCTGCGGCAGCTGCAGGAAATACGGCTCCACCGTGCCCTTGATCTTCAGCGTCATCGGGTTGCCGCGGCGGTCGCGGGCCTTGCCGGCCTGCACGCGGATCCAGCCTTCGCTGACCGAGTATTCCTCCACGTCATCGCGCTCGATGCCGTTGAAGCGGACGCCAACGCCGCGCTGCAGGGCGGCGGCATCGTGGAACGGGCTCTGCGGATTGACCGCCAGGTGATCGGGAGGGGTATCGCTCATCTTCATCATCGGTTGAAGGCCAACGTGGCCGTCTTCTGCCGCACAGGATACCTGCCGCTGCGCCCGAGCCTGAAACGCCGTGCTTCCCCGACGCCGGTGCTGCGGTCAGAATGGCGCGCCCGCCCGCAGCCAGAACAACCGCCATGCCCGACAACAGCGACTATTTCGATTTCGAGGAAAACCCCCACGACTTCGACGAGGACGACTTCGAGGCGCGGGTGTGGAACCTGCTGGTGCTGATCAACCCCGGCGACGAGGAACTGGCGCTGCAGCAGTTCAACCGCTGGCGCGAGCTGCTGGCCGAGCGCGGCGAACCGCTGGAGCCGGACAGTGACTGGCTGCCGCCGCTGTTTGCGGCCATCGGCTGGCAATCGGGTTTCGAGGTCGAGCGCGAGGATCTGGACTCGGTGATGGCCGCGGTCAGCGAGCTGGCCGCGCGCTGGAACCTGCAGCTGGACTGGGGCGGCGATCTGGATGACGAGGATTTCGCCGACCATGTCGATGGCGTGCAGCTGCTGTCCATCGCCTTCGATCGCCTGCGCGAACACGGCTACACGCTGTGGAGCGTGGATGCGGGCAGCGAGGGTTTCACCGGCTGGATGGCGCTGACCCGCGACGATGACGCGATGCTGGCGCTGTGCTCGCTGCTGAACGTGGAAGTGCGGCTGGGCAGCGATCCATTCTGATTCCGCTTTCCCCGAGGTTCGGACGCGGCCGCTGGCTGTTTCCGGCCACCCGGCTGTCGCTCACCCGGCGCTGTACTGCGCCCGCGCGTTGGCGATGACCTGGCGCATCAGGGCGCGGTCGCGATGCCGGGAAATGGCGACCGCGCCGAGCGCGACGGCCCGGGCGTGCAGCGGCGCCGGTATGTCGTAGTGCGCCCCGCTGGGACGGTTCTGGAAGGCGCGGCGGGGAATCCCGAGCTGCTGCGCCAGCGCATGCAGCTCGGGCAGGGTGTCGGCCATCAGATGCGCCCAGCGCTCGCCGCGCCAGGGATGTACCGCATCGTCGATATAGACCGTCACCGGTAGCCTGCGGCTCAGCCCTGCGGCTTGTCGCCGGTGTCGGCTTCAGCAGCCGGTGCGGCTTCGGCGTCGGTGCTGTCAGCCACGTCGGCGTCTTCGGCAGCCATTTCCTCGTCGCCGCTTTCGAACTCGGCCACCAGCGCGGCCAGATAGTCGTCGGCGGTCTTGCCTTCGTCGGTGGCCAGATCGTTGATCATCGCCTCCAGCTGCGGGGAGTACTCCAGGCTGACCTTGCGGCCTTCCTTCTCCTGCACGTTGGCCAGGTGCTTGAGCATGGCCAGCATCGGCACCGGGTTGTCGGCGTTGCCCATGGTCTGGCCACCGATGGCCAGCAGCCATTCGTTGCCCTGCAGACCGATGGCGGCCACCACCTGGCCTTCTTCATTCATCAGCACGGCGTGGTTTTCCACCGGCTGCTGGGCGTTCAGGCGGGCGAACGGGCGGCGCGGGGCCTGCTTCTTGCGCTGGTCGCGCTTGGCTTTGGACTGCTTGGACATGATGCTCGGGCTATGGGAAAACAGCGCCCATTGTAGGCCTCAGTCGGCGACGGTGACCGGATCGGCGTTGCCGCCCGCAGCCGCGGCGGCCAGTGCCGGCAGCGGCAAGGTGTCGGTTTCATTCAGGGCGGCGGCCTCGGCATCCCTGGTCATCACCACGATGCTGATCCGGCGGTTGATCGGGTTCTGCGGGTTGGTTTTGTCGAACAGCACCGAGGAGGACAGCCCGACCACGCGCGCGACCTTGGCCTCGTCCATGCCGCCTTCCAGCAGCGTGCGCCGCGCGGCGTTGGCGCGGTCGGCGCTCAGTTCCCAGTTGCTGTAGCCCAGCTGGGTCGAATAGGCGGTGGTGTCGGTGTGGCCGGTCAGGCTGATGCGGTTGGGCACCTGGGAGATGAAGTGCGACAGCTCCAGCAGGATCGCCCGGGTGTAGGGCATCAGCCGCGCGCTGCCCAGATCGAACATCGGCCGGTTCTGCTGGTCCACGATCTGGATGCGCAGGCCCTCCGGGGTGATATCCAGCAGCAGCTGATCCTTGAACGGCTCCAGCGCCTGGCTCTTGCTGATGGCTTCCTGCAGTTCCTGTCTGAGCGCTTCCAGCCGTTGTTTCTCGCGCTCGCGTTCCTGTACCGGAGTTGGCACGGCTTGCTGCTGGTTCTGGAACGGGTCGCTGCTGTTGCCGCGCGAGATGTCGGTGGCGCCCCCCAGTTTGATCATCGAGGTGCTGGCACCGCCCGGACCGGCCATGCCCGGGGCCGGCGTGGCGCTGCTGCCGGCCAGCGGGCTGGGATTGCGGAAATACTCGGAGATCGCCGCGCGCTCGGGTTTGCTGGTGGCGGCCATCAGCCACAGCACCAGGAAGAAGGCCATCATCGCGGTGACGAAGTCGGCGTAGGCCACCTTCCAAGAACCGCCGTGGTGGCCGCCGTGTTTGACCTTCTTGACCCGGCGGATGATCACCGTGGGTTTGGTTTCGCTCATGACCGGCGCCTTACTTGACCGACTTCAGTTGCTGCTCGAATTCGTTGAAGCCCGGGCGCAGCGCCGAGGGCACCGTCTTGCGCGCGAACTCCAGGGCGATCTTCGGGTTGTAGCCGCGCAGACACGCCAGCAGCGCGGTCTTGACCGATTCGTAGATGCGCGCGTCCTGCTCGGCGCGGGCTTCCACCGCCGCGGCCAGCGGGCCGACAAAGCCATAGCCGAGCAGGATGCCGAGGAACGTGCCGACCAGCGCGCCGGCGACATGGCCACCGACTTCCTTGATGTCGCCGCCGATCGAGCCCATGGTGATGACGATGCCCAGCACCGCGGCGACGATGCCGAAACCGGGCAGTCCGTCGGCGACCTTGTTGAGCACCGCGGCCGGCGCCAGCGACTCCTCGTGGTGCTTTTCCAGCTCCAGTTCCAGCAGCGCCTCCAGTTCGTGCGGCTCGATATTGGAGCCGATCATCAGCCGCAGGCAGTCGGTCATGAAGGCCATCAGGTGGTGATCGGCCTGGATCTTCGGGTAGCTGGCGAACACCGGGCTCTCGCCGGGGTTCTCCACGTGCTCCTCCAGCGCCATGAAGCCCTCTTTGCGTGCCTTGTTGAGCAGTTCGTAGACCAGGCTGAGCACGTCCAGATAATCCTGGCGCTGGTACTGCGGGCCTTTGAAGGTGCCCACCACCGCGGCCAGGGTCTGTTTGACCAGCTTGAGCGGGGTGCCGATCAGGAACGCGCCCAGTGCCGCGCCGCCGATGATCACCAGTTCATAGGGCTGCCACAGCGCGCCCAGGCGCCCGTGCGCGCCAAGATAGCCGCCCAGTACGCTGAGGATGACGACGAGCAGACCAACGATGATGAGCATGGGGCAGGCACAAGGAGGGAATCTCCCGTTGTCGGCCTGGCGCGCCAGAACTGAAGTGTGAACTCAGTCGGCGGGCATCGCTTCGGCGCCGCCGCGGCCCAGCGGGTTGGGATATCGCTCGCCGTGGCCGGCGAAGCCCAGCGATACCGAGTTCAGGCAGTGCCGCTCGAAGGTGGGCGGCGGACCATCCGGGAAGACATGCCCCAGATGGCTGTCGCAGCGGGCGCAGACGATTTCCGTGCGCACCATTCCGTGGCTGGTGTCGCGGATCTGCCGCACATGCGCCGGATCGAACGGGGCGAAGAAACTGGGCCAGCCGGTGCCGGAGTCGAACTTGGTGCTGGAGCGGAACAGCGGCAGCCCGCACAGCCGGCAGCAGTAGACGCCCGCCCGCTTGTTGTCCAGGAATACGCCGCAGAACGGGGCCTCGGTGCCGTGGTGCAGCAGCACGCGCGCCTCGTCCGGGCTCAGCCCGGCGATCAGGGTGGCGCGTTGCGCGGCGTCCGGAGGTGTGAGGTCGAAAGCGGTCATGGTTGGGGTCCGATGGGGCGAGGACCCATGGTAGGTGCGTGCGGGGATCGGACCAAGCCGCCGCGTTCATCGCTGCGCCAGCCGTTCGGGTGCATGCTCGAACCGATACATAAAGGGAGGCCCCCATGACCAGGTTTGCCCGCATTGTGCTGTTGCTGGCCGGCGGCCTGCCGCTGGCGGCGCAGGCGCAGCTAAAACCGGCGCCGTCGCCCACCGCCACCCGTGCGGTCAGTTTGCCGCCACCGTCCCGGCCGCAGGCAGACGACAACCGCCCGGCGGCCGAAAACGCCCCTGTGCGCGAGCGCCTGCAGCAGCGGGTGTCGCCCGCCAAACCGGCGGTGCCGACCCGGCCGGCGGCACCGGCCGTCGCCCGTCCGGTCTATGACCGCAACGGCCAGCCGCTCAACGGCATGCAGCCGGCCGGTCCGAACCGGGTGATCGATACCCGCACCGGGCGCTACTACGACACCGTGCCCAGCGGCACCGGTGAGCGGGTGGTGCCGCCGCCCAGCGCCGCGCGCGGCAACTGAGCCGCGGCCGCGCTCATTCGCTGATCGGCAGGCACAGGGTTTCCTTGACTTCCTCCATCACGATGTAGCTCTTGGATTCGCGGACATGCGGCAGGGTCAGCAGGGTGCTGCCCAGCAGCTTGCGGTAGGAGGCCATCTCGTTGATGCGGGCCTTGAGCAGGTAGTCGAAGTCACCGGACATCAGATGGCACTCCAGCACGTTGGGCAGCTTCAGCGCCGCGCGGCGGAACTCCTCGAAGATGTCGCCGGATTTGTAGGCCAGGCTGATTTCCACGAACACCAGCAGTCCGGCTTTCACCGAAGACGGATCCAGCCGCGCGTAGTAGCCGGTGATCACGCCTTCGCGTTCCAGCCGCCGCACCCGCTCGGTGCAGGGCGTGGTTGACAGGCCCACGCGCTCGCCCAGCTCGGTGAAGGAAATGCGTCCTTCCTGCTGCAGGATGCGCAGGATCTTGCGGTCGATCTTGTCCAGTTCGCGGCTGCGGGTGGCCATGGCGGCTCTGCTTTTGATGAACGAAACGGGAAATTAGCCTGATTTTTCCGGTCAATACAGAAAAAACAACTGGCTTGGCCTGAATATACTGCGCCGTTCCTAGTCCCTGCTGTCCTCTGTGCAGGGAATCATGTGGTCCGGAGAAAGAAAATGCGTGTTCTGGTGCTCGGCAGCGGTGTGATCGGCACGACCAGTGCCTGGTATCTGCGGCAGGCCGGCTTTGAGGTCACCGTGGTCGACCGGCAGCCGGCGCCGGCGCTGGAAACCAGCTTCGCCAACGCCGGCCAGCTGTCCTTCGGCTACACCTCGCCGTGGGCCGCGCCCGGGGTGCCGTTCAAGGCGATCAAGTGGCTGTTCGAAGAACATGCGCCACTGGCGATCCGCCCGACCGGCGATCTGAACCAGTACCGCTGGCTGTGGCAGATGCTGCGCAACTGCACCTCGGCCCGTTACGCGGTGAACAAGGCGCGCATGGTGCGCGTATCCGACTACAGCCGCGACTGCATCAACGAGCTGCGTGCGGCCACCGGTATCGACTACGAGGGGCGCCAGCTGGGTACCACCCAGCTGTTCCGCACCCAGCAGCAGCTGGATGCCGCCGCGCAGGACATCGAGGTGCTGCGCCAGTACGGCGTGCCGTATGAAGTGCTCGACCGCCAGGGCATCGCCCGCGTCGAACCGGCGCTGGCCGGCAAAACCGGCATGCTGGTCGGCGCACTGCGCCTGCCCGAGGACCAGACCGGCGATTGCCAGCTGTTCACCGACAAGCTGGCCGCGCTGGCCGCCGGGAACGGCGTGGAGTTCCGCTTCGACCAGACCATCAGCGCCATCCATGCCGACGGCGACCGCATCACCGGAGTGCGCATCAACGGCCAGCTGGAAACCGCCGACCACTACGTGCTGGCGCTGGGCAGTTACTCGCCCCAGCTGCTCGCGCCGCTGGGCCTGCAGCTGCCGGTGTATCCGCTGAAGGGCTACTCGCTGACCCTGCCCATTACCAACGCGGCGATGGCACCGAACTCGACCATCCTCGACGAAAGCTACAAGATCGCCGTCACCCGTTTTCAGGACCGCATCCGTGTCGGTGGCATGGCCGAAGCGTCCGGTTTCGACCTGTCGCTGGAGCCGCGCCGGCGCGCCACGCTGGAGAAGGTGGTCAAGGATCTGTATCCGGAGGGCGGCGACCTGTCGCGCGCCGAATTCTGGACCGGCCTGCGTCCGGCCACCCCGGACGGCACGCCGGTGATTGGCGCCACGCCGTATCGCAACCTGTTCCTCAATACCGGCCACGGCACGCTGGGCTGGACCATGGCCGCCGGCTCCGGCCGTTATCTGGCCGACCTGATGGGCGGCAAGACGCCCCAGATCAGCAGCGAAGGCCTTGATATCTTCCGCTACGGCAAGGGACGGCACTGATGCGTCCGGCACAGGCACTGATCGACCTGGACGCGCTGCGCCACAACTACCGCCTGGCCAGGCAATTGGGCGGCGGCAAGGCGCTGGCCATCATCAAGGCCGATGCCTATGGCCATGGTGCGGTGGCCTGCGCGCGCGCGCTGCAGGACGAGGCCGACGGCTTTGGCGTGGCCTGCATCGAAGAGGCGCTGGAGCTGCGCCAGGCCGGCATCCGAGGTCCGATCCTGCTGATGGAAGGCTTCTTCGATGCGGCCGAACTGCCGCTGATCGTCGAGCACGATTTCTGGACGGTCGTGTCCTCACGCTGGCAGCTCGAAGCGGTGGAGGCGTTCCAGACCGGTGCCAGGCTGCATATCTGGCTCAAGCTGGACAGCGGCATGCACCGGCTGGGTCTGTCGCCGGAAGAGTTCCGCGACGCGCATGCCCGCCTGAGCGCACTGCCGCAGGTCGGCCCGCTGGTGCTGATGACCCACCTGGCGCGTGCCGATGAACTGGACAGCAACCGCACCCGGGAGCAGCTCGATATCTTCGTTCGTGCGACAGAAGGTTTGGCCGGTGAAACCAGCCTGTGCAATTCGCCGGCGCTGCTGGGCTGGCCGCAGGTGCGCAGCGATTGGGTACGCCCGGGCCTGATGCTGTATGGCGCCGACCCGCTGTATCCGCAGCCCAGTCCGCACGCCGCGCAGCTGCGCCCGGTGATGACACTGCAGTCGCGGGTGATCGCGGTGCGCGAACTGGGTGTGGGGGAGCCGCTGGGCTATGGCGCGCGCTTTGTCGCTGAGCGGCCGACACGAGTAGGTGTGGTGGCGATGGGGTATGCCGATGGCTATCCGCAGTTCGCCCCCAATGGCACGCCGGTGCTGATCGAAGGCGTGCCGGGGCACCTGATCGGCCGCGTGTCGATGGACATGCTGACCGTGGATCTGACCGATCACCCGCAGGCCGGCCACGGCAGCCTCGTGCAGCTGTGGGGCAGCGCGCCGACCATCGCCGAACTGGCGCCGCGTTGCAACACCAGTGCCTACCGGCTGCCGTGCAGCCTCAAACGCACACCGCGCGTCTATCTGTCCGAGTAACGAAAAGGGCCGCAGTGCGGCCCTTTTCTGTGGGGGAACCACGGCATCCGCAGTAGCGGCGTGCCGCCTGCGAGGCGGCCGGCCGCTTACCGTCCGGCCGCCGTGTCCTGGCGGAACTCGCGGCGCAGCCAGTCGTTGAGCATCCGCTTCTCATAGCGCAGCGGGTCGGTGTCACTGGGCATGCTGCTGTTGAGCAGGTACGCGGTGTCCACCAGCTTGCGCTCGCCCTGGGCGATCACTTGGCCATTGGCGTCGGTGAGGGTGAACTGCAGGGTGATCCGCGGCGGATAGATGTCGCGCATGATCCGCACATCGTCCAGTCGCGGGCCGCGCCACGGCTCGTAGTCGCCGGCACGTTTGATGTCGGTGAAAGTGACGTCCAGTTGCTGTCCCGCCGGCAACTGTTTGTCGGCCTGCTTGCGCAGGTACCCGGCCAGCTGCGTCACCCAGTCGCCTCGTTCGGCATCCCAGCGGTTGCGGCTCTGGCGCAGTTCGGTGAACTGGGCCGGATCGGTCCACTGCACCTGTACCCGGCCTTCGGCGGGCAGCGCCCGCGGTGCGTCGGGCGCGGTGATGGTGCGGGGACCGGCATGGACAGTGCCCGCAGCCAGAATGCAGGCCAGTGCCACTCGGGCAAGGGTCGAAGTTTTCATGGAAATCTCCGTAGGTATAGCGTGTCTGGAGTGTGGGGCCTGCCTGGGCGCGGAACAATGCTGGTCGTGGCGCGCACGCGCGGAAGTTGCGCGGGATTCATCATCACGTTGTGTCGATAGGCCGGTGCCCAGACTGGCGCTGCTCCCGTTTGCTCCGTCTGTCCTTCCGCCGCCGGTGACATGCTCCCTTCTCCGAATCCGCCACGTCTTCCGCTGGTGCCCGTTGCCGATGCGGACCTGGAAAACTCCCTGCTCTATCAGGAGTTGATCGAAGCGGTAGGCACGGGTTTCTGCGTGGTCGAGATGGTGTTCAGCGACGGGGTGCCGGTGGACTTCATCTATCGTCGGGTGAATGCCGCGTTCGAGCGCATCACCGGCTTGCACCAGGTCACCGGTCGGCGCGCCCGCGAGCTGGTCCCCAGCCTGGAGGACTACTGGTTCCGCGTGTTCGGTCGTGTGGTCGAAGAGGGCGTGACGGTGCAGTTCGAGCGCGAGGTGCCCGCGCTGGGACGCTGGTATTCGGTGGAAGCGGTGCGCCTGGGCGCCGAAGGGCAGCGCCGGCTTGGCGTGCTGTTTTTCGATATTTCCCGGCGCAGGCAGGTTGAAACCGAGCTGGCCGAGAGCGAGGCGCGCTTCAGCGCACTGGCCGACGGCCTGCCGATGCCGGTGTGGGTGGTCGATGACCTGGGCCAGCTGCGCTTCATCAACAACGCCTTCTCCACGTTTTTCGGTACCGCCAGCAACCACGTTTTTGGCGCGCGCTGGTGGCAGGGGCTGCTGCATCCGGACGAGCTGGCGCCATTTGAATACGAACTGCGCACCGCGCTGGCCGAAGAGCGTGCCTTGCACCTGAACGTACGCGTGCAGCGCCATGATGGGCAATGGCGCTGGCTGGAGATGAACGCGGTGCCGCGCTTTTCCCCGGACGGACGCTTCATCGGCCTGGCCGGCAACAGTCCGGATATCACCGAGCGGCGTGAAATCGATAGGGCGCGCGAGGAACTGCTGGCGGCCGAGCGCACCGCCCGCAACGCCGCTGAAAGCACCACGCGGCTGAAGGATGAATTCCTGGCCACGCTGTCGCACGAGCTGCGCACGCCCCTGACCACGATTCTGGGCTGGAGCGAGCTGCTGCTGCAGCGCATGCCGGCCGAGCATCCGATGCGCCGTGGCCTGGAGGTGATCGCCAGCAGTGCGCTGGCGCAGAAGAGTCTGATGTCGGACATGCTCGACCTGAGCAGCATGCTGCTGGGCAAGGTGCAGCTGGAGGTGGAGGTGCTGGATCTGGCCGCGCAGGTGCGTGAAGCGGTCCAGGCGCAGGCGCTGGTGGCCGAGGGCAAGGCGCAGACGCTGCTGGTGAAGGTGCCTAAGATGCGCTGTCCGGTGCTGGGCGACGCCACCCGGTTGCAGCAGGTGCTGTGGAACCTGCTGTCCAACGCGATCAAGTTCACCCCGGTGGAGGGGCGGGTGGAAGTGGCGGTGCTGCAGGCACCGGGACACTTCGTGGTCGAGGTGCGCGACAACGGGGACGGCATCGCCCCGGAGTTTCTGGAGCACCTGTTCGGCCGCTTCCGTCAGGCCGATGGCACGACCACCCGTCGCCATGGCGGGCTGGGATTGGGGCTGGCCATCGTCCAGCAGCTGACCGAACTGCATGGCGGCAGCGTTTCGGCGGCCAGCGGCGGGGCCGGCCAGGGCGCGGTATTCCGGGTGCGGCTGCCCGCACACCGCGCCGACGCCAGCCATCGGCCACGTCGCAGGGTGCAGCGTGGGCCGATCGGCGAGGACGTGATCGCGCAGCTGCCGCTGCAGGGAATGCGGCTGCTGGCGGTGGAGGATCAGCCGGATGTGCTGGCCAATATCCACCGGGTGCTGGAAGAGCAGGGGGCGTCGGTGATCACCGCCAGTTCCGCGGCCGAGGCGCTGGAGCTGCTGGACCGGCGTGGGCACACCGCCTTCGATCTGCTGCTCAGCGACATCGGCATGCCGGGTATGGATGGCTACGGTCTGGTGCGCACGCTGCGCGAGACGATGGGCGTCTCAGGCCGTGAACTGCCGGCGGTGGCGGTCACCGCGCTGGCGCGGGAGGATGACCGCCGCCGTGCGTTCGCGGCCGGTTTCCAGGCGCATGTGGCCAAGCCGTACAGTCTGGCCCAGCTGGTCGGGGCGATCCGCGACGCCAGGCTGCGCCACTGAAAGCTTTGCGCGGATTTCACATGAGCTGTGGGTAGTGTGATCCCCGTCACCGAGGACGCTGCCATGGCTCTCTACGCGCCCCACGTCTATTCCGACCCGATGCGGATCGCCCTGCTGGAAACACTGCTGGGTGAACTGGGCGACCGCACCCGGGTCGTTCTGGTGTTGCAGGACGGCATCCAGCTGGCGGGCACGGTGACCACGCGGCCGGCGCTGCAGCACTTTGTCGATCACAACGACCAGCCGGGTGTGAACGCCACCGTGCGGCTGGATGACCTGGGACGCTTCTCGCAGCAGCATGTGGTGTGGCTGGACAGCATCCGCGAGGTACGGCGGATGCCCGGCGAAAGCGCCTGAAGGGCCGGTTTCGGGGCGGACGGCTAGAATGGGCGGCCCTGTTCTTTTTGCCGGTTCGCAATGGCTGCCCAGCACGACGCTCCTCTGGAAACCCTCTTTCTTCCGTTTGCCGCGGGTAACCTGCGTTGGCCGCAGGGGCCGGTCCTGTTCCTGCGTGCGCGCGACGGTTGGCCGTTGCGTGAACATGCCGCCAGTGACCAGCTGGTCTGCGAACAGAGCTTCCGCCCGTTTGCCGCGGCGCTGGAGCGCAGTGGCTGGCAGGTACGTGACGAGGCCCAGGTACAGGGCGATGCCACCCGCTATGCGGCGGTGCTGGTATTGCCGCCGCGGCAGCGTGACGAGGCCCGCGCACTGTTTGCCCGCGCCGTGGCCCTGCTCGCCCCCGGTGGCATCGTGGTGGCCTGCCAGTCCAACAACGAAGGCGCCCGCTCGGGTGAAAGCGACCTGCAGCAGCTGGCCGGACTCGGCGGCAAGCTGACCAAGAACCACTGCCGTGCCTACTGGACCGCGCCGGCCGACGGCAGTCACGACGAGGCGCTGCGCAAGCGTTGGGCGGCGCTGGATGCACCGCGCACCATTGTCGATGGCCGCTTCCACAGCCGTCCGGGCGTGTTCGCCTGGGACCGGATCGATCCGGCCTCGGCGCTGCTGGTGGAGCAGCTGCCGGCGGATCTGGCCGGTCACGGCGCCGATCTGGGCGCCGGCTGGGGTTACCTGTCGGCCGAGGTGCTGGCGCGCTGCCCGAAGGTGAGCGCGCTGGATCTGTACGAGGCCGAGGCGCGCGCGCTGGCGCTGGCGCGGACCAATCTGGCTGCCGCCGGCGAGCGCGCCAAGCTGGGTTTCCGCTGGCACGATGTGACCGCCGGCATCGAGGGCCGCTACGACTTCGTCGTTTCCAACCCGCCGTTCCATACTCCGGCGCGCGAGGACCGGCCGGACATCGGCCAGCGCTTCATCGCCGTGGCCGCGCAGGCGCTGCGCCCGGGCGGCAAGCTGTTCATGGTCGCCAACCGGCACCTGCCGTACGAGCAGATCCTCAATGACAGTTTCGGCAAAGTGCATGTGGCCGCCGAACGCGACGGGTTCAAGGTCATCGTCGGCACCCGTGGAGGCCGCGCATGAAGCTGGTCAAGCACATCGCCAACCTGGGCTATGGCAGCCGCAAGCAGGTGCAGGGCATGTTCCGCGAAGGCCGCATCACCGACGCCGACGGCGAGGTGCTGTATGCCGACGACAAGGTTGAGCACGACCGCATCCGTGTGGATGGCGAACCGCTGGATCCGCCGCCGGGGCTGACCATCGCGTTGCACAAGCCGGCCGGCTATACCTGTTCGACCAAGGACATCGGCCGGCTGGTCTATGACCTGCTGCCGGACCGTTTCCGCGACCGCTCGCCGCTGCTCTCGCCGGTGGGGCGGCTGGACCGCGAGACCAGCGGACTGCTGCTGATGACCGATGACGGTGCGCTGCTGCACCGGATCGTGTCGCCCAAGTCGAAGCTGGACAAGGTCTACGAAGCGCAGCTGGCGCAGGACCTCCGCGGCGACGAGGGGGCACGCTTTGCCAGTGGCGAGCTGCTGCTGGAATCGGACGACAAGCCGCTGCTGCCGGCCGCGCTGGAGGTGCTGGGGCCGCGCCACGCCCGGCTGACCCTGCACGAAGGCCGCTACCACCAGGTGCGGCGCATGTTCGCCGCGGTCGGCAACCATGTGCAGTCGTTGCATCGCAGCCGCGTCGGCGGTCTGGGCCTGGACGGTCTGGACGAGGGGCAGTGGCGGCAGCTGGATGCGGCCGATCTGGCGCGGTTGTTCGGGAATCACGGCTGATGCAGCCGGCCGCACTGTCCGCGCGCCCGCATGCGGTGATCTTCGACATGGATGGCCTGATGCTGGACAGCGAGCGCGCGCTGCTGGACTGTCTGCAGCACACCGCGCACGCGCACGGGTACCAGGTGCCGCGCAGTCTGCTGCTGTCGCTGATCGGCTCCTCCGATGCGGCCTCGCGCCAGCGTCTGGGCGAGGTCCTGGGCCTGGAGCGCACTGATGCACTGCTGGCCGCCTCCTACGCGCGCTACGACGGCATCGTCGAGGCCGGGGTGCCGCACCGGCCGGGCATCATCGAGCTGCTCGAGCTGCTGGTCGAACACCAGCTGCCGCGCGCGGTGGCCACCGCCACGCGCCAGCCGCTGGCCTCGCGCAAACTCGAAGCGGCCGGGCTGCTGCGTTATTTCGATGCCGTGGCCACCAGTTCCGAGGTGGCCCACTCCAAACCGGCGCCGGACATCTACCTGCTGGCGGCGCACAGACTGGGGGTTGATCCGGCCCATTGCCTGGCGCTGGAGGATTCACCGACCGGCGTGCGCGCCGCGCTCGCGGCCGGCATGACCACCGTGCAGGTACCGGATCTGCTGGCGCCGGATGAGCAGGTGCGGGCGCTGGGGCATCGCATCGTCGGCTCGCTGCATGAAGTGCGGCAGCAGCTGCTGCCCTGGCTGGGGGCCGCGCCGGTGCTGCAGGCTGAGTGACCCGGCAGGCGCCACCCCGACAGCGGCGGCGCGACCGTTTCCGGCCCGCGCCGTTTCAACCACCGTCCGCGCCTGGAACCGCCGCTCAGTCCCCGGCGAGCAGCGTGTTCCAGCCGTCCACGCCGAGCCTGTCGAGCGTGGCGATATTGCGTTCGACAATCACCTCCGGGTCGGGAAATGCGGCCACCGCCCGTTCCACGCTGTCTTCGCGCAGCAGGTGCAGGGTCGGATAGGGCGAGCGGTTGGTGTAGTTGGACACGTCATCGGCCGCCGCGCCGGCAAACTGGTAATCCGGATGGAAGCTGGCCACCTGCAGGATGCCCTGCAGATCCAGCGCCTCGACCGCCGCATCGGCGTTGTCGAGGAAATCGTTGTAGTCCAGGAAATCGGTCAGCACGTCCGGATGCACGATCAGCGTGGTGTCGATCTGCTCGGCCGGCGTGTCGCGCAACAGCACCAGCTCTTCGGCCAGCTCTTCCAGCAGCGCCTCGGGCGTGGAGGCATCGCTGAGCACGAAGCGCACCTGGTCCTTGACATAGACCGCCTTGGCGAACGGGCACAGGTTCAGGCCGATCACCGCCTTCTCCACCCAGCGGCGGGTCAGGGCGATGGGATCGATGGAGGTTTCGTTCATGGCGGCTACGCAGGCGGACGGGGGCAGGTGATTGTAGTGGCCCTGGACGCCTGCTGCGGCGGCGCCTCGCTGGACCGTGCCGGTGCGCATGACACGCCGGGCAGGGATGGGCACCCGGCGTACGGCAAGGATTTCCGCCGACCGGGCTTCGGCGATGGGGCCGGCCCCACGCCGGAACAGGCCGCAGCAGCGCATGTGCCTGCTGCAGCCGCGTGGCTCAGTCGCGGAAGTTCTCGAATTGCAGCGGCTGTTCGAAGTCGCCCTTCTTCAGCAGCGCCATCACTTCCTGCAGGTCATCGCGCTTTTTGCCATTGACGCGCAGCTTGTCGCCGTTGATCTGAGTATCGACCTTGATCTTGGACTCCTTGATCCTGGCGGCGATCTGCTTGGCCAGCTTCTGCTCGATACCCTGCTTGACCGTGACCTGCTGGCGCGCGCCGCCCAGATTGGTCTCGATGTCGCCGAATTCCATGCAGCGGAAATCGATGCTGCGGGCACCCAGGCGCTGTTTGAGGATGTCGCCCATCTGCTTGAGCTGGAAATCGGTGGGCGCGGTCAGCTTGATCAACTTCTCGTCTTCCAGCACGTACTTGGCGTCCACACCCTTGAAATCGAAGCGGGTGGACAGCTCGCGGTTGGCCTGGTCGATGGCGTTGGTCAGCTCGTGCTTGTCAACTTCGGAGACGACGTCAAAGGAAGGCATGAAGGCCTGCTCCCATCAATGAAAACGGTCTCCATTCTAGGCGATCGATGCCGGCCCGGTGGCGCGTGTCGGACCACGGTGCCTGCGGCTGATTGCACACCCCTGGGCACGCGGCCGATCGGTGGCGGTGGCGCGGCGGTCGCCCGGATGCGGGCTGAACACAGTGCACTGAATGGGGGTGCGCCGCGGTAGGCGCAGGACCGATAATCGCGCCATGCCTTCCACCAAATCCCCTGCGCACGCCATCCTCTGGATGCTGGCGGCTGTCGCCTTCTTTTCGTTGATGGATGCCGGCATGAAGATGCTGTCGGCCAGCTATCCCACCTTGCAGGTCACCATGTTGCGCGGTGCGGCGTCATTGCCGTTCGTGCTGGTGTGGGTGCTGGCCACCGCCGGGCCGCGCTCGATCATCCCGGTGCGCTGGGGCCTGCATCTGCTGCGCGGTGTGCTGGGCATGGTGATGATCGGCTGTTTCGTCTATGCGCTGCGCACGCTGCCGCTGTCCACCGCCTACACTCTCTATTTCGTCTCGCCGCTGCTGGTGGCCGCGCTGTCGGTGCCGCTGCTGGGCGAACACGTCGGGCCACGGCGCTGGGTGGCGATCGGCATCGGCCTGGTCGGCGTGCTGGTGGTGCTGCGCCCGGGGGTGGAGGGCATCATCTCGCTGCCGGGGCTGATGGTGCTGGTGGCGGCGCTGGCCTACGCCATCGCCTCGGTGACGGTGAGCCTGCTGACCCGTACCGATACGTCGCAATCCATGGTGGTGTGGTTTTTGCTGATCATGGCCGTTGGTGCCGGATTGCTGGCCTGGCCGCAGTGGCAACCGCTGCAGTGGAAGCACGCGGCGCTGATCGCCGGCATGGGCCTGGCCGGGGCGCTGGGGCAGATCGCGCTGACCCGCGCGTTCCAGCTGGGCCAGGCCTCGCTGATCGCGCCGCTGGAATACACCGGTCTGGTCTGGGTGATCGGCCTGGATCTGCTGCTGTGGGGCGTGCTGCCGGACCGCTGGACCTGGCTGGGGGGGGCGATCATCGTCGCCAGTGGCCTGTACCTGCTGCATCGGGAACGCGTGCAGCAGGCCCGGCGGACCGCGCCGATGGACCATCCCTGAGCCAGGGAGGGGCGGGGGCGGTCGCTTAGAACCAAAAGGAATAAGATTCCCGGTGTCAGCACGCGCGCCGCAGCCGTGGCGCTGCTAGGCTGCACGCCCGTTCCGTCCTCCCCCGGTTGCCCTGGCAGTGATCGAGTTCCAGAACCTGCACAAATCCTATGTGGTGGAAGGCCGCGCGATCACCGCGCTGCATCCGCTCGACCTGCAGATCCACGCCGGCGAAGTGTTCGGCATCATCGGCCACTCCGGTGCCGGCAAGTCGACCCTGATCCGCCTGATCAACCGGCTGGAGGAACCCAGTGGCGGCCGCGTGCTGATCGACGGCCAGGACGCCACCGCGCTGGACGCCGACGGCCTGCGCGCGCTGCGTCGCCGCATCGGCATGATCTTCCAGCATTTCAACCTGCTGTCGGCGCGTACCGTGGCCGCCAATGTCGCCTTTCCGCTGGAACTGGCCGGCATGCCGCGGGCCGAGATCGACGCGCGCGTGGCCGAGCTGCTGCGCACCGTCGGGCTGGAGGCGCACGCGGGCAAGTACCCGGCGCAGCTGTCCGGCGGGCAGAAGCAGCGCGTCGGCATCGCCCGCGCGCTGGCCACCCGCCCGCAGATCCTGCTGTGCGACGAGGCCACCAGCGCGCTGGACCCGCAGACCACCGCCTCGGTGCTGGCGCTGCTGGGCAAGATCAACCGCGAGCTGGGCCTGACCATCGTGCTGATCACCCACGAGATGGACGTGATCCGCCGGGTCTGCGACCGCGTGGCCGTGCTCGATGCCGGGCATCTGGTCGAACTGGGCCCGGTGACCGAGGTGTTCCTGCATCCCCAGCATCCGACCACGCGCCGGTTCGTTTCCGAATCCGAGCATGTGGATGAAGGCGAGCAGCTGCGCGATTTCGCCGCGGTGGGCGGCCGCATCATGCGCCTGACCTTCCTGGGCCAGGACACCTACGAACCCCTGCTCGGGCGCATCGCCCGCGAGACCGGGGTGGACTACAACATCCTGTCCGGGCGTATCGACCGGATCAAGGACACCCCGTACGGCCAGCTCACCGTTGCGCTGGTGGGCGGTGACGAGGACGCCGCGCAGGCCGCGTTCGTTGCCGCGGGCGTGCATGTGGAGGAGCTGCGCCGATGATCATCGCCACCGCGGACGGTTTCTTCCGCCACCTGGATGCCGGCAAATGGGCCGACATCGGCCAGGCCACGATCGACACCCTGCTGATGCTGGCCGGCTCGCTGCCGCTGACCCTGGCGATTGGTCTTCCGCTGGGCGTGCTGCTGTTCCTGACCGGCTCGCCGCAGCTGCACCGCAAGCCGGTGGTGTACGGAGTGCTGGCACTGCTGGTGAACCTGCTGCGCTCGGTGCCTTTCATCATCCTGATGATCGTGCTGATCCCGGTCACGCTTGGTCTGATGGGCACCTCGCTGGGCGTACGCGGGGCGATCCTGCCGCTGGTGGTGGGCGCCGCGCCGTTCTATGCGCGACTGGTGGAAACCGCACTGCGCGAAGTGGACCGGGGCGTGATCGAAGCCAGCCAGGCGATGGGCGCGACCACCGCGCAACTGGTGTTCAAGGTGCTGCTGCCCGAAGCGCGGCCGGGCCTGATCGCCGGCGCCACGGTCACCACCATCGCGCTGATCGGCTTCACCGCGATGGGCGGCGCGATCGGTTCCGGCGGTCTGGGCGATCTGGCCTTCCGCGACGGCTACCAGCGCTCGCACACCGACGTGGCTCTGGTCACCGTGGTGCTGCTGCTGGTGCTGGTACAGGCCCTGCAGATGCTGGGCGACCGTCTGGTCACGCACTACAGCCGCAAGTGACCGGCTGATCCATCGACAATGGCGTCGCCGCCACCTGCTAGGGTGGGGCGCTCGCCGTTTCCGTTTTTCCAGGAACCCATCCCCCATGAAAAAGCTGCTTGTCCTTCCGCTGATCACCGCCGTTCTGGCCCTGGCCGCCTGCGGCAAGCCCGCCGCCGATGATTCCAGGCTGGTGGTCGCTGCCACCGCCGTGCCGCACGCCGAGATCCTGCAGGTGGTCAAGCCGATCCTGGAAAAGCAGGGCGTCACGCTGGACGTGCGCGTGTTCAACGATTACGTGCAGCCCAACGACCAGCTGGTGCAGAAACAGGTCGATGCCAACTACTTCCAGACAGAGCCCTACCTGGACGCCTACAACCGGGACCGCAAGACCGATCTGGTCACCGTCACCGGCGTGCATATCGAGCCGTTCGGCGCCTATTCGCGCCGCGTCACCTCGCTGGACGCGCTGCCCAACGGGGCCGATGTGGTCATTCCCAATGACCCTAGCAACAACAGCCGCGCGCTGATCCTGCTGGACACCGCCGGCGTCATCAAACTCAAGGATCCAAACAACGCGCTGTCCACCCAGCGCGATATCGTCGCCAACCCCAGGCAGCTCAAGTTCCGCGAGCTGGATTCGGCGATGCTGCCGCGCGTGCTCGACCAGGTCGATCTGGCCCTGATCAACACCAACTACGCACTCGATGCCGGGTTGAATCCGACCAAGGATGCACTGGCCATCGAGAGCAGCGATTCGCCGTACGTGAATTTCCTGGTCGCCCGTCCGGACAACAAGGACGATGCCCGTGTGCAGAAGCTGGCCCGGGCCTTGAACAGTCCGGAAGTGAAGGCTTTCATCGAGCAGAAGTACAAAGGCGCGGTGCTGCCGGCGTTCTGAGCCGGCGTTGCATTTCCCTGGATGTTGCGGGGCACGTGCGGGGATTGCCGTGCTCCACCCGCGGTAACCGCATCGATCACGGGTGCGCTTTGAGGGGAGTTTCCGTCCATACCATTGCTGATCGCGTTGCCCCTGGGCGTACTGGTGTTCGTGGCGATCGTGTTGTTGCTGCTGCCGCTGTCGCTGTGGCAGCGTGTTCGCAGCGGTGGCGCCCGCCGGCAGGCATGGCCGTGGCTGGTCACGCTCAACTTCTGGGCCACGCTGGCCTCCACGCTCGGGTTCGCGCTGTTTGCCACGATCGCCAGCGCATGGTGGCCCGCCGCGTGGCTGTACGCCGTTATCGGCTGGCTGGCCGGGGTGCTGCTCGGTGTGCTGGGTCATGCGCTGACCCGCTTTGAAAGCGGCCCGCAGGCACTGTTCTATACCCCCAGTACCTGGCTGGTGGCACTGTTAACGTTGATGATCGCAGTGTGGCTGGTGGCCGGGCTGGTGCAGGGCTGGCAGGCCTCGGTCAATGGCGTGCCCTGGCCGGCGTCCGGCTGGCTCAGTCATGCCGGACTGCTGGCGATGGCAGCGGTGCTGCTGGGCTACGCCTTGATGTATGCCGCGCTGCTGCGGCGCAAGGTGCGCCATCACCTGCGTTACCGGGGATTTGACCGCAGTCCGCGCTGAGCGCCCGCCCGGTGGCGGTCCGCCAGCGGCATCGCTAGGCTGGCGCCACGTTACACGGAGATCGTCGATGGGCCTGCTGCATCTGCTGGGGCGCCGGATGGCGCACTTTCTCGCGCAACCGCGGCGTCACCAGACCCGGCCTTCGACCAGTGATCCGGCGCTGCTGGCGCGGACCCTGCAGCGCGGCGATGTGTTGCTGGTGGAGGGCAACAGCCGCTTCGCCACGGCGATCAAGTTCCTGACCCAGTCCACCTGGTCGCATGCGGCGCTGTACATCGGCGAGGAGCCGCTGGTCGAGGGCGCGCGTCCGCAGCCGATGCTGATCGATGTGGACGTGGAGCAGGGCGTGCGCCGCATTCCACTCGGCGAGTTCGCCCGCCAGCACACCCGGATCTGTCGCCCGCACGGACTGGCGCCGGCGGTGGTGGACCAGCTGGTCGGCTTCCTGCGTGCGCGGCTGGGCTACAGCTACGACCTGAAGAACGTGTTCGATCTGGCCCGCTACCTGATCCGCCAGCCGCCGGTGCCTGCACACCTGCGGCGGCGGCTGATCGCGCTGGGCAGCGGCGAGCCGACCAAGGCGATCTGTTCGACCCTGCTGGCACAGGCGTTCGAGTCGATCCGCTATCCGATCCTGCCCGAAATCGAGTCGGTACTGGGCTGCGCCGGTGGCCATGAACAGCGCCAGGAGATCCTGCACATCCGCAACTACAGCCTGTACACGCCACGCGATTTCGACGTGTCACCGTTCTTCGAGGTGGTCAAGCCGCGGCTGCAGGCCGGCTTCGACTACCGCGCGCTGCAGTGGAGTGATGAAGCCCGGCCCCGCCCGGGCGGCGGAGTGCCGATACACGAAGGCACGGACCGCGAACGGCCCGTGCCTTTCTCAACCGCTATCGATGGCGATCAGAAACGGGCGCCGAGGCCGATGCCGATGGTCCACGGGTCCAGCTTCAGCTCGCCGGCATTCTGGCCGGCCACGCGCAGATCCGGGCGGGCATGCATGTAGCGGGCGTCGGCGCGCGCGAACCAGGTCGAATTGATGTTCATGTCCACGCCCACGGTGCCGATCGCGCCCTTGGCGGTTTCGATGCCGACGTGGTTGCCGGTGCCGCTCAGGCCATCGATCTTCTCGTTGCTGAAGTTCGATTCGTAGTAGCCCAGGCCGGCGAACGGCCGGAATGTGTTGTCGGCCGCGCCGAAGTGCTACTGCGCGCTCAGCGCCAGTGGCTGCTGCTCCACGCTGCCGACCTTGCCCAGACCGTCGGCGCGGACGCGATGATTGAACTTGTCGGCCGCGCCCCACAGCTCGATGGCGAAGTTGTCATTGAAGTAGTAGCTGGCGCTCAGGGTCGGGGCCGGGCCGCCATCGACCTTGTCGATGCCATCGGCCGGATCGGTCTTCGGCTGCAGCAGGCTGATGCCGCCAACCACGGCGAAATGTTTGCCGGAAGCGGTGTCGCCGGTCGCGTCCTGCGCGAATGCGGGGGCCGACAGCGCCAGTGCGCCGAAGGTGGCAAGGCTGAGCATCTTGATGGAACGCATAGCGGACTCCTCGTACTTTCTGGTTCGGGATTGCGGTGTTGCCAGGCCCCTTTCTGCGGGGCCGGTAGAACCCTAGCCATGGCAAGATGAATCCCTTCGTACGCGACATCCGGCGTCCGCATCGATGTTCATGAAACCCAGCGCAAACCCCATGCAAACCGTGCCTTCCCGCCGAGCGTCATTCACGATGTTGTGGTGCATGTGATGGCACCCACCGTGTTGCAGGGCCTGCCCGCGCAGGTGTACGGGCAGTGCCGGGTGCTGGTGCTGGGCTCGATGCCCGGCGCGGCGTCGTTGCAGCAGGCGCGCTACTACGCCCATCCGCGCAACCGCTTCTGGCCGCTGATGGCAGCGCTGTGCGACTTCGATGCCTCGCTGGCCTATGCCCGGCGCATGCAGTGTCTGCAGCGCGCCGGCGTGGGGGTGTGGGACGTGATCGGCCAATGCCAGCGTGCCGGCAGCCTGGACGCGGCCATCGTGCGCGGCAGCGAAGTGGTCAACCCGCTGCCGGCACTGCTGTCGCAACTTCCGCAGCTGCAGGCCATCGCCTGCAATGGCGCGGCGGCCCATGCCGCGTTCGTGCGCTGGGTGCAGCCGGCTTTACCGCCTTTGGCGGTTGGACTGCCGGTGTTGGCGTTGCCGTCCACCAGTCCGGCCAACGCGGCGTGGTCCCTGCCGCGTCTGCTGCAGCGCTGGCAGCAGCTGCAACCCTGGTTGATTGCCCCGGCGCGCCCTGCAAACCCAGCCCCCGCGGGCATGACCGGGCAGGACAGCTGAGACAGCCGGCAAGCCACGGACGGGGCAACGCATCGGACACGCCCGGCGTCGCCATTGACATGGCGTGCAGCTGTCCGGGGACATACGCATGCGAATTCAGTTACGGCGGTTGGCGCTACGCCCCGCTGACGCCACAATAGGAGATTCCCTCACTGTTGCTGGAGTAGTTTCATGGCCGAAATCAAGGAAGCACTTGTCCCCGATATCGGTGACTACAGCGACATTCCGGTGATCGAAGTGCTGGTCGCCGTGGGCGACACCGTCAAGAAGGACCAGGGCCTGGTCACGCTGGAATCGGACAAGGCGACGATGGAAGTGCCTTCGTCGGTGGCCGGCGTGGTCAAGGAAATCAAGGTCAAGGTCGGTGACAACCTGTCCGAAGGCAAGGTCGTGGCGCTGATCGAAGTGGCCGAAGAGGTTGCCAAGCCCGCCGCTGCCGCCGCCGCGGCCGCTCCGGCCAAGGTCGAAGCCGCCGCCGAAACCGGCACCAAGGTCGAGCCGGTGGCCGTGGCCCCGGTGGCCGACAAGCTGGCCCAGCGCGAGATCGCGCAGGAAGCCGCGCTGCCGGCGAGCAAGCCGGCCAGCCCGCCGGTGCAGTTCAACGCCGAAGGCGTGCTGCCGTCCAAGGTGCCCTATGCCAGCCCGGCGGTACGCGTGTTCGCCCGTGAACTGGGCGTGGACCTGAACCAGCTCAGCGGCACCGAGAAGGGCGGGCGCATCACCAAGGGCGATGTGCAGAAGTTCGTCAAGGGTGTCCTCGGTGGCGGTGTCGCCGCCACGGGCGCCGCTCCGGCCGCGGCCGGCGGCGGTCTGAACCTGCTGCCGTGGCCGAAGGTGGACTTCAGCAAGTTCGGCGAGACCGAAGTGCAGCCGCTGTCGCGCATCAAGAAGATCTCCGGCGCCAACCTGGCCCGCAACTGGGCGATGATCCCGCACGTCACCCAGTTCGACCAGGCCGACATCACCGACCTGGAAGCCCTGCGCGTGGCACTGAACAAGGAGAACGAGAAGGCCGGCATCAAGCTGACCATGCTCGCGTTCCTGATCAAGGCCAGCGCCGCGGCCCTGAAGAAGTTCCCCGAGTTCAACGCCTCGCTCGATGCCAGTGGCGAGAACCTGACCCTGAAGAAGTATTTCCACATCGGTTTCGCCGCCGACACGCCGAACGGCCTGGTCGTGCCGGTGATCCGCGACGTGGACAAGAAGGGCGTGGTGCAGATCGCCCAGGAAACCGGCGAGCTGGCCAAGAAGGCGCGCGACGGCAAGCTGGGCCCGGCCGACATGAGCGGCGGCTGCTTCTCGATCAGCTCGCTGGGCGGTATCGGTGGCACCGCATTCACCCCGATCGTGAATGCGCCGGAAGTGGCCATCCTCGGCGTCTCCAAGTCCTCGATCCAGCCGGTCTGGAACGGCAAGGAATTCGCGCCGAAGCTGCTGCTGCCGCTGTCGCTGAGCTACGATCACCGGGTGATCGATGGCGCCCTGGCCGCACGCTTCACCACGTACCTCTCGCAGGTGCTGGCCGACATGCGCCGCGTGTTGCTGTGAAGCCAGTCGCGTCCGCACGCCTGCTGCTGGCGACGCTGCTGGCGCTGACCACCGCCCCGGTGCTGGCGGCAAGCCAGTGCGCGGCAGTGGTGGGTGAAGGCTGGCCGCCGGCGGTGGCCAACTACGGTGATGCCGCGGCGCAGCTGCTCGGCGGCGTGACCGAAGAAGGCTTGTCGCTGTTGTCGTTGCCTGCACGCGGCCCCGAGTCGCAGGTGCAGTTGCGGCGCGAGCCCGGCAGCGGGCAATGGGTCGTGGTGGCGGGGCTGGCGGACAAGCGGATCTACAGCTGGAACAGTGGCAGCAGCCGTGCCGGCGTGAATCTGCGTCTGGATCAGCAGCCCGAGCTCGCCCAGGCGCCGGTGCCCGATGCGTTGGCGCAACGCCTGCTGCAGGTGTGGGCGGCGGCACTGGCCTCCAGTGAGGTGGCGCCGCGCGCGCCGGTGACCGATGGCGAGGTGGTGTCCTTCACCCTCAATGGCGCGCGCTACAGCGGGCTGCGGCCCGGCTGCGGCCGGCTTGAAGCGTTGCTGGACCAGGCCGCGCTGCTGGTGGAGCTGGCGCACAGCAAAGACAAAAAACACGAGAAGCGCTACGCCGACATCGAACGCGCGCTCGACAAGATGCATGACCGGTTCAGCGGCGACGCCGGCTGAGCCCACAGGAGAAGACAATGGCGACGATTGAAATCAAGGTTCCGGACATTGGCGATTACGACAATGTGCCGGTGATCGAAATCCTGGTCGCCGTGGGCGACACGGTGAAGAAGGACCAGGGCCTGGTCACGCTGGAATCGGACAAGGCGACGCTGGAAGTGCCGTCCTCGGCTGCCGGCGTGGTCAAGGAGATCAAGGTCAAGCTCGACGACAGGCTGTCGCAGGGCGACGTGGTGGTGCTTCTGGAGGCCGAAGGCGAGGGCGCAGCCCCGGCCGCGGCGTCCACCCCGGCGGCTGCACCGGCACCGGCGGCACAGCCTGCCGCTGCCACCGCTCCGGCCGCCGTCAGTGCGCCGGTTGCCGCCGCTGCGCCGGCCGCCTCCGGGCCGATCGAGGTCAAGGTGCCGGACATCGGTGATTACCAGAACGTGCCGGTGATCGAGATCCTGGTCGCCGTGGGCGACACGGTGAAGAAGGACCAGGGCCTGGTCACGCTGGAATCGGACAAGGCGACGCTGGAAGTGCCGTCCTCGGTCGATGGCGTGGTCAAGGAGATCAAGGTCAAGCTGGACGACAAGCTGTCGGTCGGCGACGTGGTGGTAGTGCTGGAAGGCGCTGCCGGCACCGCCCCGGCAGCGGCGAAGGCCGCCCCGGGCAGCAAGCCGCCGGTGACCCCCTCGCACCGCGCCCCGGACCCGGCGGTGGCCGCCCGCGTGCTGCCGATGCCCTCCAGCGGTCGCAAGGCCGACGTGGAATGCAAGATGGTGGTGCTCGGCGCCGGTCCCGGCGGCTACACCGCCGCGTTCCGTTCGGCCGATCTGGGCGTGGATACCGTGCTGGTCGAGCGCTATGCCAGCCTTGGCGGCGTCTGCCTCAATGTCGGCTGTATTCCTTCCAAGGCCTTGCTGCACGCGGCCGAGATCATCGATCACGCCGCGCACGCCAATGAACTGGGCATCGAATACGGCGCGCCGAAGATCAGTCTTGACAAGCTGCGTGCCTACAAGGAAAAGGTTGTCGGTCAGCTGACCAAGGGCCTGGCTGGCATGGCCAAGCAGCGCAAGGTGCGCACCGTGCAGGGCGTGGCCAGGTTCATCTCGGCCAACGAGCTGGAAATCACCGGCGAGGACGGCAAGACCCAGCTGCTGCGCTTCGAGCAGTGCATCATCGCCGCCGGTTCGCAGGCGGTGAAGCTGCCGAACTTCCCGTGGGACGACAAGCGCGTGATGGACTCCACCGACGCGCTGGAACTGGCCGAAGTGCCGGGTTCGCTGCTGGTCGTCGGCGGCGGCATCATCGGTCTGGAAATGGCCACCGTGTACAGCGCCCTGGGGGCCAAGGTGACCGTGGTCGAGTTCATGGACCAGTTGATGCCGGGCGCCGACAAGGACCTGGTCAAGCCGCTGGCCGACCGTCTGAAGAAGCAGGGCATCGAGGTCCACCTTAAGACCAAGGCCTCGGGTGTGACCGCCGACAAGAAGGGCATCACCGTGACCTTCGAGGCGGCCACCGAAGGCGAGAAGCCGGCGATGGAAAGCGGCACGTTTGATCGCGTGCTGGTCGCGGTCGGCCGTTCGGCCAACGGCAAGAAGATCGATGCCGACAAGGCGGGCGTCGAAGTCACCGACCGCGGCTTCATTCCGGTCGACCGGCAGATGCGCACCAACGTGCCGCACATCTTCGCCATCGGCGACATCGTCGGTAACCCGATGCTGGCGCACAAGGCCACGCACGAGGGCAAGCTGGCTGCGGAAGTGGCTTTCGGCGAGAAGAAAGAGTGGGTGGCGCGGGTGATTCCGTCGGTGGCCTATACCAACCCGGAAATCGCCTGGGTCGGCGTCACCGAGACCGAGGCCAAGGCCAAGGGCCTGAAGGTGGGTGTGGCCAAGTTCCCGTGGGCGGCCAGCGGTCGTGCCATTGGTACCGGCCGTACCGAAGGCTTCACCAAGCTGATCTTCGACGAGGAAACCCATCGTGTGATCGGTGGTGCCATCGTCGGCATGCATGCCGGCGAGTTGCTGGCCGAAATCGGCCTGGCCATCGAGATGGGTGCCGAGGCCGAGGACATCGGCCACACCATCCACGCCCATCCGACCCTGAGCGAGTCGGTGGCGATGGCCGCGGAGATCTACGACGGCACCATCACCGATCTGTATATCCCGAAGAAGAAGTGATGCAGACGAAGAGCCCGGCAAACGCCGGGCTTTTTCTTTGTGCCAGCCGGGTCGAATTCAGGAGCAAGAAACGCATGAAGCGGTGGTTGCTGGTGGGAATCGTGCTGATGAGTACGCCTGTTCTGGCGGAGACGGATCCGTTGCTGGGGTGTCCGGGGGCCCGGAAATGGAGCGAGCGCAACGAGGCCGCTGCAAAGGCCGCTGCTCTCGCCGCGGTGCCGCCCACTGATCCGGAACGGCGTCGCTTGCTGCGGGATATGGCCGAGCGGGACCGGGAGGTGCGAGAGCGGGCGTTCGGCGACGGGCGCAAGCCGACGCAGGGGCTACTGGATCAGGCTGCCGCGGTGGATAGGCACAACAGCGCGGTGCTGCGTTCCTGGCTGGACGCGGGCCAGTTGCCGACAGACGCCGCAGTAGGGGCCGATGGAATGTCTGCGGTGTGGTTGCTCGCCCAGCATGCAGATGCCGATCCTGTTCTGCAGGCGAAGCTGCTCGAGCACTACGGAGCGGTACCGGACTTCGGCGGCATCGAGGGGCGACGCTACGCGATGCTGGTGGACCGTGTGTTGCGCGCGCAAGGAAAGCCGCAGCGCTATGGTTCGCAGTTCACCCAGGCTGACGCCGATAGTCCGATTGAAATGGCGCCGGTGGAGAATCCGCAACGCCTTGATGAATTGCGTGCAGAAGTCGGATTGATGCCGATAGATGACTGCCGTTGTGTGATGAACAACCTCCGCATGCGTTGAGCGAGGCAGGTCGCTTGGCGCAACAGAAAGTGGGCTTCTTCTCGAAGCTTTCCTCTTCTTTTTCAAGTCGAGGGGCGGGCCTGCTGCATTCGGGAAGAGCAGGGCAGGATGCGTACGCTGCGATGGAATCCCGGCGCCGTGGCGCATCCGCCGCCCGGCATGGGGGGTGTCGCACTGCGCGGCGTCTGGATTGCGGTGCCGGCATCACCAGGCGCGCTGCCGTCTCCTGTCCAAGTTCGTTGCCGGGCATGGCTCGCTATTGCGGTGAACTCCTCCGCCGGGCACGGCGTGGGTGCGCGCACTCCCTTGGCCGTGGACAAAGGGAGGGCCGGCAGGGGCGGTCGGGCTTTGCCGATAACGCCCCTGCCGGGCACAGCGCGGCACTAGTGCAGATCCTGCGGGGTCGATATCAGAACGACAGGCTCACGCCTGCCAGCGGGCCCTTGAACTCCTGCTTCAGGCCGATCACGCCGTCGCTGCCACGCTTGTCGGCATCGAGCTTGAACCAGTCGTAGCCGGCGAAGATGCCGAAATTCGGATTGAAGTTGTACTGCACGATGGCGTTGGCGCGACTGAGGTCGCCCTTGTAATCGTCGAAGCTGCCCCAGCGCGTATTGAGGTACTGGCCTTGCAGGTTGATCAGCCAGTGCTCCGAGGGCGTGAACGTCAGGCGCGCGCCGACCACCGGTGCGATGCCATCGGCTTTCTCGTTGAGGAAGCGGCCCTGGTAGAGGTCTCCCAGGTCGGCATGGGCATCGGCACTGACCTCGGCGTACTCGGCGCCCAGCTGCAGGCCCAGGTCGAACTGCTCGCTGTCCACCACCGAGTAATCGTAGACCAGGGTCGCAACCTGGTACTTCAGCTCGCCCTTGACGAAGCTGCCGGCCGGCACTGTCGTGTCACCGTAGCTGATGCCTTCGTCCAGCGTCTGGCGGCGCTTCTTGTCGTACTTGAAGTAGTCGAAGATCAGGCGCTGGCGGTCGCTGATGCGGAACAGGCCGTCCACGCGCGGTTCCCATTCCTTGCCGCCCATGCCGAAATCCTCGGAAAGGTTGATCGGCTGGCCGCCGATCACGGTGCTGCCGCGGAGGGTGTTGTCGGTGTCGATGTTCATCGCGCCAAGGCGCAGTGTGAAGCGGGGGTCCTGCTCAGCCGCTTGCGCCAGCGGCAGGTGGAACAGGGTCATTGCCAAGGCGCACGGCGCGATCGCTGCCAGCGGGGAGAATTTGCGCATCGTGATTGCTTTCCTGTGTTGCGTGAAAGCAATTGACTATCCCCGATCGCACGTGGCTTGCGGGTGAGCGCGAGGTGCACGCGATGTGTATGCACGCAAAGTGCGGTGAGGTGGCGCCGTCGAGGGCGTGCGGCGCCACCTCACCCGGTCCGTCGCCCACATCGACGAGGTAATGCGCGACGGACTGCCGGTGTGACCTGGCGCGAATCGCGAAGTTCCCGGCATCGCAGTGCAGCATTCCCGCCCCGTGGGTCACCCCGATCGGGATGTTCCAATGAAAATTCCTGAAATTGCGGCAACTTGCATAGTCATAAGGGTGTCCTGTGGCGGTTGTCTCGCAAAATGTCCCACTGCTATACTTTCACGGCTCGACGAGACGTCTTCGCGCGGCTCGGCTCTTCCTTACCATCTAGCAGGACACTTTGACGTGCTGAACTCCGTTGATGCGGGTCGGCGACTGATGTTGCGCGCTGCGGCCTATCCGCTGGCCGCAGTGGTGGTCCTGGCTCTGGCCTTCCTCTTCATGGGGCCAAAGTACGCGCTCGGCGCCCTGGTCTCGGGTGCGGCGGTGGTGGGCGGGTCGGCGCTGGCTGCGTGGGTGGGGCTCGGTGGCGGCGTTCAGGCCGCCGGTTCAGCAATGGTCCGCCTGTTCGTGGGGTTCGTGCTGAAGCTTGTGCTGATTGTTGCGGTGCTGGGAATGGCTTTTTTCTGGTGGCAACTTCCTCCTTTGGCACTGCTGGCGGCAATTCCAGTGGCGCTGATGTTCCAGGTTCTGGCTCTGGCCAGACGTTGATCGAATTCATAAAGGTTCCGGACACATGGCGGGCGAGGCTCTAACACCTACCTCCTACATCCAGCATCACCTGCAGAATCTGACCGCTCCGGTCGGTGAAGGCGGTGGTTTCTGGACGATCCACGTCGATACCATCGTCACCGCGGTCCTGATGGGCCTGGTGATGGTGTTCGCGTTCTGGATGGCGACCCGCAAGGCCACGGCCGGTGTGCCGGGCAAGTGGCAGGCCTTCGTGGAAATCTGCCTGGAGTTCGTTGACCGCCAGGCCAAGGACACCTACCACGGCAAGAGCAAGCTGGTGACGCCGATCGCGATCACCATCTTCTTCTGGATCCTGTTGATGAACCTCATCAAGATGATCCCGGCCGATTTCATCGCCATCCCGCTGTCGTGGGCTGGCGTGCACTACTGGAAGCCGGTGCCGACCGCCGACGTCAATGCCACCCTGGGCATGTCGATCAGCGTGTTCTTCCTGATGATCTTCTTCTCGCTCAAGTCCAAGGGGCTGCTCGGGTTCATCAAGGAATTCCTGACCGCGCCGTTCGGCAAGTGGATGATGCCGTTCAACCTGATCCTCAACATCGTCGAGTGGCTGAGCAAGCCGATTTCTCTGGCGATGCGACTGTTCGGCAACATGTTCGGCGGGGAAATCGTATTCCTGCTGATCTGGGTGCTGGGTGGTGCCGGTGTGTTCGGTGCCATTGCTGGCGGCACGTTCGGCCTCGGCTGGATGCTGTTCCACCTGCTGGTGATTCCGCTGCAGGCTTTCATCTTCATGATGTTGTCCATCGTGTACCTGAGCCTGTCGGAAGACAGTCACTGAGTTACAAGCTTCAACCAGTTCCAACCTTCATCCGCTTCACTACCCTTAGCTACTTAAGTTCCCGGAGAAAACCATGTACTTCGCCGTCCTGACCAATCTCGCCCAAGTTCAGAGCTCCACCGCCCTTGCCGTCGGCATCATGATCGGCCTCGCCGCGCTGGGCGCCGGTCTGGGTCTGGCCATCATGGCCGGTAAGTTCCTGGAATCGGCCGCCCGTCAGCCGGAACTGATCCCGGTCCTGCAGGTCCGCATGTTCATCACCGCCGGCCTGATCGACGCCGCGTTCATCATCTCGGTCGCCGTCGGCCTGCTGCTGGCCTTCGCCAACCCGCTGGCCGCGACGCTGCTGGCCGAAGCCGCCAAGCTGGCGGGCTGATCCAGCTGCAGTGAGATGGCCGGTTGCCTTTGGGCAACCGGCTTCGGATGAAGGTTCGGTTGCGTCGCCGTGGCGGCGCAACCACCCCCGACACCAGCGACTGAGCGAACCCATGAATATCAATTTCACCCTCATTGCACAGGCCCTGGCCTTTGCCGCGCTGATCTGGATCATCGCGACCAAGATCTGGCCGCCGTTGATGAAGGCTATCGAGGAGCGTCAGCAGAAGATCGCTGAAGGTCTCGCCGCTGCCGACCGCAGCCAGAAAGATCTGGCCCAGGCGCAGGAAAAGGTCAACGAGGCGTTGAAGGACGCACGTGGCAAGGCCAACGAGATCATCGATCAGGCCCATCTGCGCGCCAATCAGATCGTTGAAGCCGCCAAGAACGAAGCCGTCGCTGAAGCCAACCGCCAGAAAGAACTGGCCCAGGCTGAAATCGATGCGGCCGCTAACCGTGCCCGCGAAGATCTGCGCAAGCAGGTGTCCGCGCTGGCCGTGACCGGCGCCGAAAAGCTGCTCAAGCGCGAAATCGATGCCAACGCCCACAAGGCGCTGCTCGACGAGCTGGCTGCGGAGATCTGAGATGAGCCAGGCCCTCACGCTTGCCCGCCCGTACGCCCGCGCCGCATTCGCGATTGCGCGTGAGGAAGGCAAGTTCGCGCCGTGGTCGGACGCGCTTGCGTTCTCCGCCCGCGTTGCCGCCGATCCGCGCGTGTCGGCCCTGCTGTCCAATCCGCAGCTGAGCCGCGGTGACGCCGTGGCGTTGCTGACTCCGGAAACGGCAGGCGAAAGCTACGGCCGCTTTCTGAACCTGCTGGCCGAATCGCGCCGTCTGCAGCAGCTGCCGGAAATCTCCGGGCTGTTCGAGCAGCTGCGCGCCGAAGCCGAGCATGTGGTCAAGGCCACGGTCACCTCGGCGGCCGAACTTGCTGATGACGAGCTGGAAAAGATCAAGGCTGCGCTGCGCAAGCGCTTCGGCCGCGAAGTCGAAGTCTCGACCGCGGTGGATGCGTCGCTGATCGGCGGCGCCGTGATCGACGCCGGTGATGTGGTGATCGATGGCTCGCTCAAGGGCAAGCTGTCGCGCCTGCAGACCGCGCTCGCACACTGAATTCAATTTAACGTCCGGCTTGATTGCCGGCACTAGGACTTGACGATGGCTACCACGCTCAACCCCTCCGAAATCAGCGAACTGATCAAGAACCGCATCGAGAAGGTCGCCCTGTCCGCGGAATCGCGCAACGAAGGCACCGTCACCTCGGTGTCCGACGGCATCGTGCGCATCTACGGTCTGGCCGACGTGATGCAGGGCGAAATGATCGAACTGCCGAACAACACCTACGCATTGGCGCTGAACCTGGAACGCGATTCGGTCGGCGCCGTGGTGCTGGGTGACTACGAGCACCTGCGCGAAGGCGATGTGGCCAAGACCACCGGCCGCATCCTGGAAGTGCCGGTCGGCCCGGAAATGCTGGGCCGCGTGGTCAACGCGCTGGGCGAGCCGATCGACGGCAAGGGCCCGCTGGGCACCTCGCTGACCGCGCCGGTGGAGCGCGTGGCGCCGGGCGTGATCTGGCGCAAGTCGGTCGACCAGCCGGTGCAGACCGGTTACAAGTCGGTCGACTCGATGATCCCGATCGGCCGTGGCCAGCGTGAGCTGGTCATCGGTGACCGTCAGACCGGCAAGACCGCGCTGGCCATCGATGCGGTGATCAACCAGAAGGGCACCGGCATCAAGTGCGTGTACGTGGCGATCGGCCAGAAGGCCTCGACCGTTGCCAACATCGTGCGCAAGCTGGAAGAGAACGGCGCGCTGGCCCACACCGTGGTCGTCGCCGCCACCGCTTCCGAGTCGGCCGCGATGCAGTACATCAGCGCCTACTCCGGCTGCACCATGGGCGAGTACTTCATGGACCGCGGCCAGGACGCGCTGATCGTGTACGACGATCTGTCCAAGCAGGCCGTGGCCTACCGCCAGATCTCGCTGCTGCTCAAGCGCCCGCCGGGCCGTGAAGCCTATCCGGGTGACGTGTTCTACCTGCACTCCCGCCTGCTGGAACGTGCGGCCCGCGTCTCGGAAGAGTACGTGGAGAAGTTCACCAACGGTGAAGTGAAGGGCAAGACCGGCTCGCTGACCGCGCTGCCGATCATCGAGACCCAGGCCGGCGACGTGTCCGCGTTCGTGCCGACCAACGTGATCTCGATCACCGACGGCCAGATCTTCCTGGAAACCGACCTGTTCAACGCCGGTATCCGCCCGGCCGTGAACGCCGGTATCTCGGTGTCGCGCGTCGGTGGTGCGGCCCAGACCAAGATCATCAAGAAGCTGTCCGGCGGCATCCGTATCTCGCTGGCCCAGTACCGCGAGCTGGCCGCGTTCGCGCAGTTCGCCTCGGATCTGGACGAAGCCACCCGCAAGCAGCTGGAGCGCGGCCAGCGCGTGACCGAGCTGATGAAGCAGAAGCAGTACGCGCCGATGTCGATCGCCGACCAGGCCCTGTCGATCTACGCCGTCAACGAGGGTTTCCTCGACGACGTGCCGGTCAACAAGGTGCTGGCGTTCGAAGCCGGCCTGCACGCGCACTTTGCCAACACGGCCGGTGAGCTGATCGCCAAGATCAACGACTCCGGTGCATGGAACGACGAGATCGAAGCCGCTTTCAAGAAGGGCATCTCCGAGTTCAAGACCACTGGCAGCTGGTAATCGCCCAGGCGATGACCGGCAGGGGGTGGCCGCACGGCCACCTCCCAACCAAGTAAGCAGAGCGAGCGAGAAATGGCAGGCGGACGCGAAATCAAAACCAAGATCAAGAGCGTGCAGAACACCCGCAAGGTGACGCGCGCGCTCGAAATGGTCTCGGCCTCCAAGATCCGCAAGGCGCAGGAGCGGATGAAGACCTCGCGTCCGTACGCGCAGGCGATGAAGCAGGTGATCGGCCACCTGGCCCAGGCCAGCACCGATTTCCAGCATCCGTTCCTGGTGGAGCGTGATCAGGTCAAGCGTGTCGGCTACATCGTGATCTCTTCCGATCGCGGCCTGGCTGGCGGCCTGAACAACAACCTGTTCCGCAAGACTGTGGCGGAAATGCGTGACTGGCAGGACAAGGGTGCCGAGATCGACGTGGTGACCATCGGCCAGAAGGCCGGTGTGTTCTTCCGCCGCGTCAACGTCAACATGGCCGCCTCGGTGGCCAATATCGGCGACCAGCCCAAGCTGGAAACGCTGATCGGCGTGATCAAGGTCATGCTCGACGCCTTCACCGAGGGCAAGGTCGATCGCGTGTACCTAGTCTACAACCGCTTCATCAACACGATGACGCAGAAGGCCACGTTCGACCAGCTGCTGCCGTTGCCTGCCGCCGAGACCCAGGTGGCCGCGCATGATTGGGATTACCTGTACGAACCCGATGCCGCGACCGTGCTCGAGCACGTGATCACGCGTTACATCGAGTCGCTGGTGTACCAGGCGGTGCTGGAAAATGTGGCGTCCGAGCACGCGGCACGCATGGTGGCGATGAAGGCGGCAAGCGACAACGCGAACAAGCTGATCGGAACCCTGCAGCTGGTCTACAACAAGGCCCGCCAGGCAGCGATCACCCAGGAAATTTCCGAAATCGTCGGCGGCGCAGCAGCGGTCTGACCGCGCGCAGTCAAAGCACACATTTAGAGGATGCAGCAATGAGTCAGGGCAAGATCGTTCAGATCATCGGCGCCGTCGTCGACGTCGAATTCCCGCGTAGCGACGTGCCGAAGGTGTACGACGCACTGAAGGTCGACAACACCGAAATCACGCTGGAAGTGCAGCAGCAGCTCGGCGACGGCGTGGTCCGTTGCATCGCGCTGGGCTCCACCGACGGCCTGAAGCGCAACCTGGTCGCCACCAACACCGGCCGCGCCATCTCGGTGCCGGTCGGCGCCGGCACCCTGGGCCGCATCATGGACGTGCTGGGTCGCCCGATCGACGAAGCCGGTCCGGTCGATGCTTCGGACACCTGGGAAATCCATCGCGCGGCACCGTCGTACGAGGACCAGTCCTCGGCCACCGAGCTGCTGGAAACCGGCATCAAGGTCATCGACCTAATGTGCCCGTTCGCCAAGGGCGGCAAGGTCGGCCTGTTCGGCGGCGCCGGCGTCGGCAAGACCGTCAACATGATGGAGCTGATCAACAACATCGCCAAGGCGCACAGCGGTCTGTCCGTGTTCGCCGGCGTGGGTGAGCGTACCCGAGAGGGCAACGACTTCTACCACGAGATGAAGGACTCCAACGTCCTGGACAAGGTGGCGATGGTGTACGGCCAGATGAACGAGCCGCCGGGCAACCGTCTGCGCGTGGCCCTGACCGGCCTGACCATGGCCGAGTACTTCCGCGACGAGAAGGACGCCAACGGCAAGGGCAAGGACGTGCTGCTGTTCGTGGACAACATCTACCGCTACACCCTGGCCGGTACCGAAGTGTCGGCGCTGCTGGGCCGTATGCCGTCGGCGGTGGGTTACCAGCCGACCCTGGCCGAGGAAATGGGCGTCCTGCAGGAACGCATCACCTCGACCAAGACCGGTTCGATCACCTCGATCCAGGCCGTGTACGTGCCCGCGGACGACCTGACCGACCCCTCGCCGGCCACCACCTTCGCCCACTTGGACGCCACCGTGGTGCTGTCGCGTAACATCGCCTCGCTGGGTATCTACCCGGCAGTCGATCCGCTGGACTCGACCTCGCGCCAGCTCGACCCGCAGGTCATCGGCACCGAGCACTACGAAACCGCCCGCGGCGTGCAGGCCACCCTGCAGAAGTACAAGGAACTGAAGGACATCATCGCCATCCTGGGTATGGATGAGCTGTCCGAGGAAGACAAGCAGGCCGTGTCGCGCGCCCGCAAGATCGAGCGCTTCTTCAGCCAGCCGTTCCACGTGGCCGAAGTGTTCACCGGTTCGCCGGGCAAGTACGTGTCGCTGAAGGACACCATCCGCGGCTTCAAGGCCATTCTGGATGGCGAATACGACCACCTGCCGGAGCAGGCGTTCTACATGGTCGGCGGTATCGAAGAAGCGGTCGAGAAGGCCAAGAAGATGGCCGAAAAGGCCTAAGTCCTGCGTAGGGCGGAGTTCGCTCCGCCCTTTGCAACCTGTGGTGGGCGCTGCCCACCCAACCAGGCGAAGAGAGTTCCATGAGCACCATTCGTTGCGACATCGTCAGTGCCGAACAGCAGATTTTCAGTGGCGAAGCGACCCTGGTCGTGGCGACCGGTGAGCTGGGCGAGCTGGGCATCGCGCCCAAGCACGCGCCGCTGATCACCCGTCTGAAGCCGGGCAAGGTCGTGGTCACCACCGCTGCCGGCGAGCAGCTGGATTTCGCCATTTCCGGCGGCATCCTGGAAGTGCAGCCGCAGGTCGTGACCGTGCTGGCCGATACCGCCATTCGCGCCACCGACATCGACGAGGCGGCGGTGCGCAAGGCCAAGGAAGAAGCCGAGCGTGTGCTGGCCAACCGTGGCGAAGCCATGGAGCTGGCCGAAGCGCAGCAGCGCCTGGCCGAGGTCACCGCGCAGCTGCAGGCGCTGGAGCGTCTGCGCCGCAACCTCAAGCACTGAGGTTCGCGGACAACGCATCGAAAACGCCGGCCCTGTGCCGGCGTTTTCGTTTTCTGCGGCGCAGGGACCGGACTGGTATGGCTGCATGCGCCCGCATGGTCACGGCCAAGTCCACGCGCCACTACGGATGGTGCGTTCTGTGGCTGTGGTTGCGGGTGCCGGCGGGACGGTATCGGCGCTGCAGGGTGTGACATGTACAGGCGCGGCCGGGCGGCACTCAGCGATACACCAGATGCCGGAGCAGGAAGAAGGTCACCACGGCCAGCCCGCCTTCCACCAGCGGTTTGGCCAGCCACGCCATCTGCAGACCCAGCTGCTGCGCGGTGTAGCTGACCAGCACGGTGCTGATCACGGTCATTGCCAGCCACAGCACCAGAAAGCGCGCGAAACGCTTCCAACCGTGGCGTTGCTGCCCGTGCCGGGAGAAGGTGTAGCGGCCGTTGAGCCAGAACCCCATCAAGGCGCCACTGACCCTGCCGAGCAGATTGCCGGGCGCCGCAGGAAGTCCCAGCGAAGTTGCGGCAACGAACACCCCCCAGTCCAGCAACAGCTGCAATAGCCCGATAGCGATGTACTGGCTGCTTTGACGGAACAGACTCATCAGCGGTGCGTTTTCCCTTTTGCCTGTAATGCTAACCAGCGCAGGCTTAGAATCCGAGCATCTTTCAAGGAAGTTGTCCGCATGACCCAGCCGCTGCACGTCATCATCCTCGCCGCCGGTGCCGGCAAGCGTATGAAGTCGGTTCTGCCCAAGGTGCTGCAGCCCATTGCCGGGCGACCGATGCTGGCACACGTGATCGACACCGCGCGGCAGTTGCAGCCGGCCGGCATCCATGTGGTCTATGGCCATGGCGGTGAGGCGGTACGTGCGGCGTTTGCCGACCAGGATGACCTGATCTGGTCCGAGCAGCGCCAGCAGCTGGGCACCGGCCATGCGGTGCGGCAGGCGATGCCGGAGGTTCCCGACACCGCGCAAGTGCTGGTGCTGTACGGCGATGTGCCGTTGATGCGCGCCGATACCCTCAGGGCGCTGCTGGGCGGCGCGCCGCGACTGGCGGTGCTGGTGGCCGAACTGGAGGATCCCACCGGTTACGGCCGCATCGTGCGCGATGCCGAAGGCAAGGTCGCGGCCATCGTCGAGCAGAAGGATGCCGACCACGAGCAGCAGCGGATTTCGACGGTCAACACCGGCATCATCACCGCCGAATCCACCGCGTTGCGGCGATGGCTGGGCGCGCTGTCCAACGCCAACGCGCAAGGCGAGTACTACCTGACCGACGTGTTCGCCTTCGCCGCAGCCGAGTACACCGCCGCGGAGATGGTGCGGGTGGCCGATGCCCAGGAAGCGGAGGGGGCAAACGATCCCTGGCAGCTGGCGCAGCTGGAGCGGGCATGGCAGCTGCGCGCGGCCAAGGCGCTGTGCGCGCAGGGCGCACGGCTGCTGGACCCGGCGCGCGTTGAGCAGCGCGGCACGGTGACCGTGGGCCGCGATGTGCAGATCGATGTGAACGTGGTGCTGGAAGGCGAGGTCGAGCTCGGCGATGGCGTCAGCATCGGTCCGTTCGTGCGTCTGAAGGACGTCAGACTCGGCGCCGGCACCGAGGTGCGGGCGCATTGCGATCTGGAAGGTGTGGTCGCCGACGGCGCCGCGCAGATCGGCCCGTTCGCGCGTCTGCGTCCTGGCACGGTACTGGCCGAGGGCGTGCACGTGGGCAACTTCGTCGAGACCAAGAAGGCGACCCTGGGCAAAGGCAGCAAGGCCAACCATCTGACCTATCTGGGCGATGCGGTGATCGGCAGCGGCACCAACATCGGCGCCGGCACCATCACCTGCAACTACGACGGGGTGAACAAGTTCCAGACCATCATCGGCGACCGGGTGTTTGTCGGTTCCAACAGTTCGCTGGTGGCACCGCTGACGCTGGAGGAGGGGGCGACCATTGCCGCCGGCTCGGTGGTCACCCGCACCGCACCCGCCGGCAAGCTGACCGTGGCGCGCTCACGGCAGCAGACCATCGACGGTTGGGTACGACCGGTCAAAAAGGGCTGAGCCGACAGACACAGGGCGCGAGCGTATCGCGCCCTGTGTCTGCGGGACGACGGCGTATCCGCGCGTTGTGAATGCACCGCACGGGCGGGCGCAAGGCCATCTGCCGCAGCGCCTGCCGGCTTCTGAAGACGTCGCCGGGCTGTCGGCGGGTTCAATCGTGCGGCAGCAGAATCGCCACGCACAGACCGCCGTCCTTGCGGTTCTGCAGCGCGATGCGGCCGCCATGGGCTTCGATGATCTCGCGGGTCAGCGCCAGGCCCAGCCCGGTGCCGTTGCGTTTGGTGGAATAGAACGGCATCAGGGCGTTCTGCAGCACCGCCTCGTTCATGCCGCTGCCCCGGTCCAGCACCTCGATACGCAGCCAGTTCGGCAACCGCGCCACGCGCAGTTCCACCGAATCGGCGGCCGCGTCCGCCCCGGCTTCGTGCGCGTTCTTGAGCAGGTTGAGCAGCGCCTGGGAAAACTGCGCCTGATCGATGCGGCTGCTCAGCTCGTCCGGCGGCGGGGTCATGCGGAAGCTGATCTGCTGCTGCAGGCCCTGCAGGAACGGTTTCCAGACCACCGTCTGCAGCTGCGGTTGCGGCAGCTTGGCAAAACGCGCGTAGCCGCGGATGAAGCCTTCCAGGTGTCGGGCACGCTCCTCGACCGTGGCGAAGATGTCCTCCAGCCGTTCGGTCTTGCCACGCCGGACCAGTTCGGCACCGGAGTGGGCCAGCGAGGCGATCGGCGCCAGCGAATTGTTGAGTTCATGGCTGATCACCCGGATCACCTTCTTCCAGGTCTGTACTTCCTGGCGGCGCAGCTCGGCGGTCAACAGGCGCAGCAGCAGCAGTTCGTGCGGACGGCCGTTGAGATGGAAGCTGCGGCGCGACAGGTGATAGATCTGCTCGTCGTCCTCGTCGCCGTCCATCGCATCGGGCTCGCGGACCGCGAACAGGCTGTCCCCGCCCCGGGCGATGGCGTTGCGCAGTTCGATGGGCATGCTTTCCAGCAGCTCATGCATGCGCTTGCCTTCGAGCTTCCAGCCACCGTGCAGCAGCTTGCGCGCGGCGGTGTTGGAGAAGGTCACCCGCTGCACACCATCGCCGCCGTTGGTGAGCAGCAGCATTGCCACCGGCGTGTTCTGCACCATGGTGTCCAGCAGCAGCTCGCGCTGCGCCAGCGCCTGGCGCTGCTCACGCAACACCTCGCCCAGTTCGCCATGGGCGCGGACCAGCTGCGCCAGTTCGTCGTTGCCGCGCCAGTGCACGCTGAAGTTGAATTCACCGTCGCGGTAACTGCTGGTGGTACCGGCCAGGGCGCGCAGCAGCGAGCGGACCGGCGCGGTGGCGCGGCGCAGCGCCCACCACATCAGTGCCATCAGCAGCAGCGCAGAGACCAGCGCCACCACCCAGCCGCGGTCCAGCCAGTACGCCAGCAGCCATGGGAACGCCGCCGCCAGCGCCAGCACCGGCAGCAGCCGCAGGAACAGCTTGAAGGTGAAGGAGCGTGATTTCAGCATCGCCGGCTCATTCGCGCGGAATGCCGTGCCGGTCCATGCGCCGGTACAGCGCCTGCCGGCTCAGCCCGAGCTCGGCGGCGGCCTGGGCGATGACGCCGTGGGCCCGCTGCAGCGCGGTGACGATACGGGTGCGGTCGGGTTCCTCGGCGTTCTGCAGGGCGGGCCGGGCGGGACGCGGCAGGTTCAGGTCGGCCGCCTCGATGCGCGCGCCCTGTGCCAGCAGGCTGGCGCGCTGGATCACGTTGCGCAGCTCG
>NZ_LLXS01000028.1:0-66158 GCF_001431585.1 Stenotrophomonas pictorum JCM 9942
GGCTGGGACTGGGGGGCGAATGGGGGGGCGCGGTATTGCTGGCGACCGAGAACGCGCCGCCGGGCAAGCGGGCGTGGTACGGAATGTTTCCGCAGCTGGGTGCGCCGCTGGGGTTTCTGCTCTCGGCCGGCACGTTCCTGTTGCTGGGCGAGGTGATGGACGATGCCGCGTTCCTGGCCTGGGGCTGGCGGGTGCCGTTCGTGGCCAGTGCATTGCTGGTGATCGTCGGCCTGTGGGTGCGCCTGAACATCCACGAGACCCCGGATTTCCGCAAAGCACTGGAAAACGGCCAGCGGGTGCGCCTTCCGTTGCGTGACGTGCTGGCCGGGCATGGCTTTGCGGTTGTCGCCGGCACCCTGGCGGCCTTTGCCACCTTCGTGCTGTTCTATCTGATGACGGTGTTCACCCTGGGCCATGGCACCTCGGCGCTGGGGTACGCGCGCGAGGAATTCCTGCTGCTGCAGATGGTGGGCATCCTGTTCTTCGCCGCCGGCATCCCGCTGGCCGCACTGTATGGCGACCGGCGCGGCACCTTGAAGGCGATGTTATGGGCGACGGGGGCGATCTTCGTCTTCGGTCTGCTGTTCCAACCGCTGTTCCAGGCCGGGCATCCGTGGCAGGTACTGCTGTTCCTGTCGCTGGGTCTGTTCCTGATGGGGCTGACCTACGGCCCCTGCGGCACCATGTTGGCCAGCCTGTATCCGGTGCAGCTGCGCTATACCGGCGCGTCGCTGTCATTCAACCTGGCCGGCATTCTCGGTGCGGCGCCGGCGCCGTATGCGGCGACCTGGCTGGCCGGCCGCTTTGGGATTGCCGCTGTCGGCTGCTATCTGTGTGTGACCGCGCTGGTCACCGGGCTCGCGCTGTGGGTGCTGATCCGGCGCCAGCGCGCAGCGGTACCCGCGTAGGCACGGTGCGGGCCGCGGCCGGGTTGTGGCGGTTCAGCCCAGCTGGCGAATCACCCTCACCAGCCAGCGCAGGCCGGTGAACGGTTCGCGGTACAGGGTGTCGGCGCGGCCCATGCTCAGTGGAACAGGCGCTTGAGCGTGCGTCCCAGCCAGCCACCCTGCTGGTGCTCGCGGGTGAACTGGTTGAGGTGGCGCTTGACCTGTTCGGCATAGGCCTTGTCGTCACCGCGGATATGGTTGAACAGCCAGCGCGAGAGCATGTTGCGCAGCTCGTCGGTGACATCTTCGCCGGCCTGGAAGCGCAGGCGGTATTCGGACACGCGCTTGCCGAACACCTCATGGACCCGCTTGTGGGCGGCACAGAACGGATAGCCGGCTTCTTCCATCAGCTCTTCCTCGAAGGCGAAGTGCGACATGGTGTAGTCCACCAGTTCGTCGATCACTTCGGCCACCGCCACGCGCTCCAGGCTCTTCTGCGCGACGTGCAGGTGGTTGAGCATTTCCACGATACGCATGTGCTGGTGGTCGATGACTTCCACGCCCGTATTGAGATCGTCCTGCCATACCAGTAGTGCCACTGCGCGTTCTTCCTGTGAGAGCTGTGGGCGGCACTCTAGGCAGTGGCGGTCCGGCGCGCGTTGATCTGGATCAAGGCCCGCCGGCGACGCCAGTGGCGCTGGCCATCACGGCAGCTGCTGGCTGCAGACCCGGTTGCGCCCGCCGGCTTTGGCCAGATACAGCTGGCGGTCGGCCTCGGTGATCAGCTGGTGCAGGCTGCCGTGGTGGGTGGGCATGTGGCAAAGGCCGATGCTGACGGTCATGCGCAACGTGCTTTCGCCAAATTGCAGCTGCAACGCCGCCACGGCCTGGCGCAGCTGCTCGAAGTACTCGATGCTGCGTGGCTCGTCCAGGTCGTTGACCAGCATGCAGAATTCCTCGCCGCCAAAACGCGCGCTGAGGTCGTGCGGCCGGGTGTGGGCCTGCAGCACCGCGGCGACCGCACGCAGCGCCTGGTCACCGGCTTCGTGGCCGAGGCTGTCATTGATGTGCTTGAAGTGGTCGATGTCCAGCATCGCCACGGTGATGGCGCCGGTTCGGTTCTGGCCCAGTTGCCGCTGACTCTGCTCCAGGAAGCTGCGCCGGTTGGGCAGGCCGGTAAGGAAATCGCGCGTGGCCAGATCCTGCAGGGTGCCGATCAGCTCCAGCTGGTCCACGTTCTGCGAGATGCGGCAGAAAAACTCCTCGCGCGAGAACGGCTTGCGCAGGAAATCGTTGGCGCCGTTCTTCAGAAAACGCGGGATCAGGGACGGATCGGCGTTGCCGGAAATGCCGATCACCGCCACCTTGTCGCGCGCGCGCAGCGCACGCAGCCGGCGAGTCAGTTCCACGCCATCCATGCCCGGCATTTCCTGGTCGACAATGACCAGGCGGATCGCCGGATCGGTTTCTATCAGCTGCAGCGCGCTGGCGCCGTCGGCCGCCTCGCTGACGTGATAGCCGTACATGCCCAGCAGCGAGGCCGCATACGCGCGCGCCGAGGGCGAGTCGTCCACCACCAGGGCCGAGATGCGCCGATTGCGTTCCAGGCGCTGCACCAGCCACACCAGGTAGTCGATGCTGCCGGGGGTGTTCTTCAGCACGTAGTCGATGATCTGCTGCTGCAGCACGCGTTTGCGCAGGCCCTCGTCGTAGACGCCGCTGACCACGATGGTGGGCAGGCCGCGATCGACGAAATAGTCGACCACGCGGTCGCGGTGCCCGTCGGCCAGTACCAGCCCGGTCAGCACCAGGAACCAGCCGCCTTCGCTGTCCAGCAGTTCGCCGGCCTCCTCCAGGGTGGAGGCGACGCTGACCGGCAGCTCCAGGCGCTGCTCGATGGCTGCGCGAAGCATGGAGGTGAACGTGCGCGAGTTCTCCACCAGCAGGATCCGCTGGGGCAGCGGCGTGATCGGGCGGCTGTCGAAAGTGGCCTGCGGCAGGGCAGGCATGGGGGCAAGGTGCTGGGGCATCACAACCGGTAGCGGCGGCTGCCGTAAGAACTTGAGCCGGTTGGCCTAGCCGAGCAGATCGCGCAGCTTGTACCAGGACATGGCCGCCACCAGCAGTGGCATGCGCAGTGCTTTGCCACCGGGGAACACGCCGTGTGGGATGCGCTCGAACACGTCCAGACGTTCGGCCTGGCCGGCAATGGCGGCGGCGATCACCTCGCCGGCCAGACCGGTGCTGGCCACGCCATGCCCGGAAAAACCCTGGGCGAAATAGATGTTTGGCGTCAGCCGCCCCCAGTGCGGGGCGCGGTTGCGGGTGATATCGATATAGCCGCCCCACAGGTACTCCAGCTCCACATCGGCCAGCTGCGGAAACACCCGGCGCATGCGCCGGGTCATGCTGGCGCGCAGGCCCGGCGGCGGCAGCGCCGAATAGTTGGCCTGGCCGCCGAACAGCAGGCGGTGGTCGCGGCTCAGGCGGAAGTAGTCCAGCGCCCAGTTCACGTCGGCCACGGCCATGTCGTTGCGGATCAGTGCCCTGGCGCGCTCGGCGCCCAGCGGTTGGGTGGCGCCGATATAGGTGCCGACCGGCATCATCCTCGTTTCCAGTTCCGGCGCGATGCCCTGCAGCCAGGCGTTGCCGGCCAGCACCACGAAATCGGCGCTGAGCTGGCCCTGCGCGGTATGCAGCACCGCCCGTGGGCCGCGCTGCAGCCGCACCACCGGCGAATGCTCGTGGAGCGTGACTCCGGCGGCTTCGGCCGCACGCGCCAGTCCCTGCGCGTACGCCAAGGGATGCAGGTGGCCGCTGGCCGGGTCATACAGCGCGCCGAGGTAACGCTCGCTGGCCAGTTCCTGGCGCAGGCGCGCGCGATCCCACCATTCCAGCGGGTAGTTGTAGCGGGCGGCCATGCGCTCGATGTCCACCCGCAGGGCGCGTTCCTGGCGCGGCTGGATCGGCACGCTGGCATGACCGTCGCGCCAGTCGCAATCGATGTTGTGGCGGGCGATGCGGTGTTTCAGCATCGCCATGCCGTCGCGCGAGAAATCGAACAGCCGCCGTGCGTCGGCCTCGCCGACCAGTGCTTCCAGGGTGTCCGGTGCGCAGCCGTAGCCGACGATGGCCTGGCCACCGTTGCGTCCGGAGGCACCCCAGCCGACCCGCGCGGCTTCCAGCACGCTGACGCGGTAGCCCTTTTCAGCCAGGGCCAGTGCGGCGGTCAACCCGGTATAGCCAGCGCCCAGGACGGCCACGTCGGTCTGGGCCGGGCCGCGCAAGGGCGGGCGGGCAGGCACTTCCGCCTGGCTGGCGGCATACCAGCTGGGGGGATAGCCGGACTGGGGGGTGTCCACGGACATCAGGCGGATTGATCGGTCAGGTCGGGGGCGGGGAGTGTAAAGCGCGCGGTGTGCAGGGCGCGCACCTGCCATGCCCGCAGGTGACCGGTGTGCCGGGCACGGGGTGAACGGAGCCGGGTGTGTGGTTGCCTAATCGCAAGGGCGGCGGTAGCGTGCTCCGCATCTTTCCAGAGCATGACGCATGGCCAGCCTGCCGCTGGTCGGCTTGCCCACCGACCGCAAGCCGATCGGCTCGCATCCCTTTCTCGTGGTCGGTGAGAAGTACGTGCGCGCCGTAGCCGAGGCTGCGCAGACGATGCCGGTCGTGCTTCCCCTGTTGCAGCCACCGCTGCCGGCCGATGCCTGGCTGGCACGGCTTGATGGCCTGCTGCTGACCGGGGCAACCAGCAATATCGAGCCGCACCATTACGCCGGCGGCGCGAGCTGGCCCGGCAATCCGCACGACCCGGCACGCGATACCAATGTGCTGGGCCTGATCCCGCAGGCTATGGCGATGGGCCTGCCGATCCTGGCGATCTGCCGCGGCTTCCAGGAGGTCAATGTCGCCTGTGGCGGCAGCCTGCATCCGCAGGTACACAACGTACCGGGCCTGGCCGATCACCGTGAAGATCCGGATTCACCGCTGGATGTGCAATATGGGCCGGCCCATCGGCTGACATTGACCTCGGCGGGCCTGTTGGCCGGCATTGCCGGTACGGGCGAAGTGCAGGTCAACTCGGTGCACGGCCAGGGCGTGTCCCGGCTGGGCGAGGGCCTGCAGGTCGAGGCACGTGCGCCGGATGGGCTGATCGAGGCCTTCCGTGGCCCCGGCTCATCGTTCCTGCTGGGCGTGCAGTTCCATCCGGAATGGCGTTTCAGCGAGAACCCGTTCTATTGCGGTATTTTCAAAGCCTTCGGCGAGGCCTGTCGCCGCTACCAGTCGCAGAAACAGAAAAGTTGATCCGTCATGACCTCGCGCCCCCGAACCCGCAAAACCGCTGCCAGCGTGCAGGAAGAAAGTTCCCTGCTGCGCTGGCTCAAGGAACGGCACATCACCGAGGTCGAATGCCTGGTGCCGGACATCACCGGCAACGCGCGCGGCAAGATCATCCCGGCGGACAAGTTCTCCCACGACTACGGCACGCGTCTGCCCGAAGGCATCTTCGCCACCACCGTCACCGGTGATTTTCCCGATGACTATTACGAACTGACCTCGCCGGCCGATGCCGACATGATCCTGCGCCCGGATCCGGACACGGTGCGCATGGTGCCCTGGGCCACCGACCCGACCGCACAGATCATCCATGACTGCTACACCAAGACCGGTGAACCGCACGAGCTGGCGCCACGCAACGTGTTGCGGCGGGTGCTGGCCGCCTACGAGGAGCTGGGGCTGAAACCGGTGGTCGCGCCGGAGGTGGAGTTCTTCCTGGTGCAGAAGAACACCGATCCGGATTTCCCGCTGCTGCCGCCGGCGGGCCGTTCCGGACGTCCGGAAACCGCACGGCAGTCCTACTCGATCGACGCGGTCAACGAGTTCGACCCGATCCTCGATCTGATGTACGACTACTGCGACGCGATGAAACTGGACGTGGACACGCTGATCCATGAATCCGGCGCCGCGCAGCTGGAGGTGAATTTCACCCACGCCGATGCGATGTCACTGGCCGACCAGGTGTTCCTGTTCAAGCGCACCATGCGCGAGTCGGCCTTGCGCCACGGGGTGTATGCGACCTTCCTGGCCAAACCGATGGAAACCGAGCCGGGCAGCGCGATGCATATCCACCAGAGCCTGGTGCGCATCAGTGACGGCCGCAACGTGTTCGCCGGCAAGAAGGAGGGCGAGTACAGCGCGCTGTTCGAGAGCTATCTGGCCGGCCTGCAGAAATATGTGCCGATGGCGATGGGGTTTTTCGCGCCGAACGTGAACTCCTACCGGCGTCTGGTGTTCGGCGAGGTTTCGCCCAGCAACGTGGAGTGGGGCTTCGACAACCGTACCTGCGGCCTGCGCGTGCCGATGGACACCCAGGAAAATGCGCGGGTGGAAAGCCGCTTTGCCGGCTCTGACGCCAATCCGTATCTGGCGATGGCCGGCACCCTGGCCTGCGGCCTGCTCGGGATCCGCGAGAACCTCAAACCGACCGCGCCGGTCACCGGCAATGCCAAGGGGCTGGGGTACGAGCTGCCGCGCTCGCTGGGCGAATCGCTGGATGGACTGGAAGGCTGCGATGCGCTGCAGGAATTGCTGGGACGCCGTTTCTGTCGCGCCTACATCTCGGTCAAACGCAAGGAATACGAGACCTTCTTCCGCGTGATCAGCTCCTGGGAACGTGAATTCCTGCTGCTAAATGTATGATTTCGCGGAAATTCACAGCGATGGATGGGTGCAAGTGTTGAGTGGCGAGGGTTCGCTAAGCGGCCCTCAGGTGGGACAATAAGCCACCACCGGTCCAACCGGTTCCCCCATTGCTCCCGGATCACCACTGGAGAATCCATGAAGCTGCGCATTTTGACCGCGGGTGTCGCCCTTTCCCTGCTTGCCGCCTGCGGTGGCAAGGACGAAGGCGCCAAGGCGCCCGAAGGCGGCGAGGCCAAGGTCCTCAACGTTTACAACTACTCGGACTACATCGCCGAGGACACCATCCCGAATTTCGAGAAGGCGACCGGCATCAAGGTCACCTATGACGTGTTCGACAGCGATGAGATGGTCGAGACCAAGCTGCTGACCGGTGACAGCGGCTATGACATCGTGGTGCCGACGCTGAACTTCTTCGGCCGCCAGATCCAGGCCGGCGTGTTCCTGCCGCTGGACAAGAGCAAGATCCCGAACCTGGCCAATCTCGACCCGGCGGTGATGGCGCGCATCGCCGGCCAGGACCCGGACAACAACTACGGTGTGCCGTACATGATCGGCACCACCGGCATCGGCTACAACGTGGCCAAGCTCAAGGAACGTTTTGGTGGCAGCACCGAGATCGCCACCAGCTGGGACCTGGTGTTCAAGCCGGAAAACATCGCCAAGATGAAAGATTGCGGCGTGACCATCCTGGACACCCCGGCCGACATGATTCCGATCGCGCTGCACTATCTGGGCGAAGATCCGCACAGTGCCGATCCGGTGGCGATCGAGAAGGCGGCCGGGCTGCTCAAGTCGATCCGCCCGTATGTGCAGAATTTCCATTCCAGCCAGTACGTGGGTTCGCTGGCCAATGGCAGCACCTGCCTGGTGGTGGGCTGGTCCGGTGACATCATCCAGGCCCGCGACCGTGCCGAGGAAGCCGGCAATGGTGTGGAAGTGGCGTACTCGATTCCGAAGGAAGGTGCGCCGCAGTGGTTCGACATGCTGGCGATCCCCAAGGATGCCAAGCATCCGGAAAACGCCTATGCGTTCATCAACTACCTGCTGGAACCGCAGGTGGCCGCCAACAACACCAACGTGACCCAGTACGCCAACCCGGTCACGGCGGCCACGCCGATGGTGGACGAGGCGATCCGCAACGACGCCACCGTCTATCCGCCGACCGATGTGGCGGCCAAGATGTTCACCTATGGGATCAACACCCCGGAGACGGACAAGCTGTACACCCGTCTGTGGACCCAGATCAAAACCGGGCGCTGATCGCCAGCGCGGGGTCCGTCCCGGCCTGACAGGTCGTGGAACCCGCTGACCGGCAGGGGGACCGTGGCGGCTCCCTTACTGCCCCAGGCAGCCTCCGTGCACCCCATGGAGGCTGTTTTGCTTTCTGCCCGGCCTGCCGGCAAGCAGATTCCCCCCAGCTCCGGGGCCGGTAACCGGCCCGGCGCAGCCCTGTCCCCTGACCGTGAACGGCTCTGGCTGGAGGGCCATCCGCCAGATATAGCGGTGTCCCCTGCAAAACGCGGGGGCTAAACTACGTCCGTTTGTCCATCTGCCCGTGCCTGGAGCCTGAGCATGCCCGTTGAAGCCTCGCCGGCGACCGTTGTCCTGAACAACGAGCCCGGCTACCTGTCCATCCGTGATCTGCGCAAGGAATTCGATGGCTTCGTCGCTGTCGACGACGTCAACCTGGACGTGCGCAAGGGCGAGATCTTTGCCCTGCTGGGCGGTTCGGGCAGCGGCAAGTCCACCCTGCTGCGCTGCCTGGCCGGCTTTGAAACCCCGACCAAGGGCACGATCCTGCTCGACGGCCAGCCGATCACCGCGCTGCCGCCATATGAGCGTCCGATCAACATGATGTTCCAGTCCTATGCGCTGTTCCCGCACATGACGGTGGAGCAGAACATCGCCTTCGGCCTCAAGCAGGACGGCATGGCCAAGGATGCCATCGCCCGCCGCGTTGGCGAGATGCTGGAGCTGGTGCAGCTGCAGAAGCTGGGCAAGCGCAAGCCGCACCAGCTGTCCGGCGGCCAGCAGCAGCGTGTGGCGCTGGCCCGCTCGTTGGCCAAGAGCCCCAAGCTGCTGTTGCTGGATGAGCCGATGGGCGCTCTGGACAAGAAGCTGCGCTCGAAGATGCAGCTGGAGCTGGTCAACATCATCGAGCAGCTTGGCGTGACCTGCGTGATGGTCACCCATGACCAGGAAGAAGCCATGACCATGGCCACCCGCATCGCGGTGATGGACCAGGGCTGGATCCAGCAGATCGGCAAGCCGGATGATATCTACGAGCAACCGGCCAACCGCTTCGTCGCCGGATTCATCGGCTCGGTGAATTCTTTTGAAGGCGTGATCGACGAAGACCTGCCCGAATACGTCACCGTGCGCACCGCCGACTTCCCGGCGCCGATCTACGTCGGCCACGGCATCACCGGTTACGAAGGCCAGCCGGTGGCCTTCGCGCTGCGTCCGGAGAAGGTGCATATCGCCAAGGAAGAGCCCGAGGGCGACACCAACAAGGCCTTCGGCGTGGTCGAGGACATCGCCTATTTCGGCAGCCACTCGGTCTACCACGTGCGCCTGCCCAGCGGTGCCAAGATCCTGTCCAACTTCGCCAACATGAAGCGCTGGGACAGTGACGGCATCACCTGGAACGACGAAGTCTGGGTGTCCTGGGACGACAACGACGGCGTGGTGCTGACCTCATGAGCGCGACCAGTCCACTCACCAGCGGTTGGCGGCGTTGGCTGCCGGGTGCACGCGCGGGTGTGATCGGCGTGCCTTACCTGTGGCTGCTGCTGTTCTTCGCGATCCCGTTCCTGATCGTGTTGAAAATCTCCTTCGCCAAGATGGCGGTGGCGATGCCGCCGTATACCTCGATCGTGGAGTACGTGGACAGTGCTTTCACCATCAATCTCAATCTGGGCAACTACACGCAGCTGTTCACCGACAGCCAGTACGTCGTGGCCTACCTGAGCTCGATCAAGATCGCGCTGATCTCCACGCTGCTGACGCTGCTGATCGGTTACCCGATGGCGTATGTGATCGCGCGCATGTCGCCGTCGGCACGCAACATCGCGATGATGCTGGTGGTGCTGCCGTCGTGGACCTCGTTCCTGATCCGTGTCTATGCGTGGATCGGCATCCTCGACAGCAATGGCCTGATCAACCGGACCCTGATGGGAATGGGGCTGATCGATGAACCGTTGCGCATCCTCTACACCCCGGTGGCAGCCTACATCGGCATCGTCTACTGCTACCTGCCGTTCATGGTGCTGCCGTTGTACGCCAACCTGGTCAAGCTTGACCATCGCCTGCTGGAGGCGGCCTACGACCTCGGCGCGCGGCCGTGGAAGGCGTTCTTGAAGATCACCCTGCCGCTGTCGCGCAACGGCATCATCGCCGGCTGCATGCTGGTGATGATCCCGGCGGTCGGCGAATTCGTGATCCCGGAGATGCTTGGCGGCCCGGATACGCTGATGATCGGCCGTGTGCTGTGGGGCGAGTTCTTCAACAACCGCGACTGGCCGCTGGCTTCGGCGGTGGCGATCGTGATGCTGATCCTGCTGCTGATTCCGATCCTGATCTTCAACCGTGCGCAACAGCGCGAGCTGGAGGGGCGACTGGTATGAGCATGACCCGGCGTAATTCCTGGCTGGGCTGGAGCGTACTGCTGCTCGGCTTTGCGTTCCTGTACCTGCCGATCCTGCTGTTGATGCTGTATTCGTTCAATTCGTCCAAGCTGGCGACGGTGTGGGCGGGTTTTTCCTCCAAGTGGTACGGCGAACTGTTCCGCGACCGCCAGCTGCTGCAGGCGGCATGGGTGAGCCTGAAGATCGCATTCTGGACGGCTACGGCCTCGATGGTGATCGGCACGATGGCGGCGATGGCGATGACGCGTTTCAAGCGTTTCCCCAGCAAGACCCTGTTCGGGGCGCTGATGACCGCGCCGCTGGTGATGCCGGAAGTGATCATCGGCCTGTCGATCCTGCTGATGCTGGTGTCGATGGGGGGACTGTTCGGGCTGCCCTCCAAGGGCGTGGTGGCGATCTGGATCGCGCATGTGACCTTCACCATTTCCTTTGTCACGGTGGTGGTGTCCTCGCGTCTGCAGGAGTTGGACCGTTCGCTGGAAGAGGCGGCGATGGACCTGGGCGCCAACCGGCTGAAGGTGTTCTTCCTGATCACCTTGCCGATCATCGCTCCGGCGCTGATGTCGGGCTGGCTGCTCGCGTTCACCCTGTCGCTGGATGACGTGGTGATCGCCAGCTTCGTCGCCGGCCCCAGCTCGACTACGCTGCCGATGAAGATCTTCGCCTCGGTGCGCATGGGCGTGAGCCCGAAGATCAACGCGCTGGCGACGTTGCTGGTGCTGGCGGTATCGGCGGTGGCGGTGATCGGCTGGTGGATTTCCGCACGTGCCGACAAGCTGCGCCAGCGCGACATGCAGCTGGCCCTGCAGGACAACGGCTGATCCGTCGCGCCTGCGGTATGCGCGCCGCGGCGCGGCGGCCTGCCACGCGATGTACTGACGCCGGCTTTCCAGTGCCGGCGTTACCATGACCGCCTCGTTGAATGCAGGTGGGTGCCATGGCGTCGTATCAGACAGTGAATCCTTTCAGCGGGCAGGTCGTAGGCACGATCGCGCTGATGGGCGCGGCCGAGATCGAGCAGCGGCTTGCCGCCGCCGAGTCGGCGTTCCCGGCATGGTCGTCACTGGCGTTGGCGCAGCGGGGGCAGTTCCTGCACAAGATCGCTGCCGGCTTGCGCGCGCGACGCGATGAGCTCCAGCGCACGATGACCGCCGAGATGGGCAAGTTGCGCCGCGAGGCGCTGGCCGAGATCGAGAAGAGTGCCGCCGCCTGCGAGTACTACGCCGATCACGCCGGCGACTATCTCGCGCCGCAGCCGATTCCTACCGAAGCGCAGCGCAGCTACGTGGTCTATCAGCCCATCGGCTGTGTGATGGCGGTGATGCCGTGGAATTTTCCGGTCTGGCAGGTGATCCGCTTCCTTGCACCGGGCTTGATGGCCGGCAACGTGGCGCTGCTCAAGCACGCCAGCAATGTGCCCGGATGCGCCGATCTGTTGCGCGAGGTGGTGGCTGCCGCCGGTGTGCCGCAGGGCGTGTTCGACGTGCTGCATATCGACAATGAGCAGGCCGCCGCGGTGTTGCGCGACCGCCGTATCAAGGCGGTCACGCTGACCGGTAGCGAGCGGGCAGGGCGTTCGATCGCGGCCAACGCCGGTGATCAGCTCAAAAAGTGCGTGATGGAGCTGGGCGGAAGTGACGCGTTCGTGGTGCTGGCGGATGCCGATATCGATACGGCGGTCGCGGCCGCGGTGAAGTCGCGCTTCGACAATGCCGGCCAGACCTGCATCGCGGCAAAACGCTTCATCGTGGTGGAGCCCATCGCCGACACCTTCGTGAAGCGCTTTGTCGAAGCCGCCAAGGCGCGCATCCACGGTGATCCGCAGGACGAGGCGACCACGTTGGCGCCGCTGGCGCGTGGGGACCTGCGCGACGAGTTGCACCGGCAGGTGCGTGAGAGCATCGACAAGGGGGCAACGCTGCTGCTGGGCGGTGAGCCGGTGGCCGGCAGCCATGCCGGCTACCAGGCTTCCATCCTCGACCATGTCGGTCCCGGCATGCCGGCCTACGAGCAGGAGCTGTTCGGGCCGGTGGCGGCGATCCTGCGGGTGAAGGACGACGCAGAGGCGGTGCGTGTGGCCAACGATACGACGTTTGGTCTGGGCGGCAGCGTGTGGACCGCCGATGCCGCAAGGGGCGAAACGCTGGCGCTGCAGCTGCAGTGCGGCGCGGCGTTCGTGAACTCGGTGGTCAAAAGCGATGCGCGTCTGCCATTTGGCGGGACCAAGCGTTCCGGCTTCGGTCGCGAACTGGCCGGGCATGGCATCCACGAGTTCATGAATATCAAGACCGTCTATGTGGCTTGAGCGGGAGTCGGTGTCCCCAATTGGTGCGCGTCGGCGGTGGAAGCCGCACCGCGGCGGTTACAGCCAGCGCGCCCGTTTGAACAGGCGGTACAGCACGACGCAGGTGACCGCCACACTGGTGATCAACAGCGGATAAGCGAAGCGTCCCTCCAGCTCCGGCATGAACTTGAAGTTCATGCCGTACCAGCTGGTGATCAGGGTGGGCGCGGCCAGCAGCGCGGCCCAGGCGCCGAGGCGCTTGACCGTTTCGCCCTGGGTCAGCGTCACCAGTGACAGGTTCACGCTCAACGCGGTGCCCAGCATTTCGCGCAGGGTGTCGATGGCATCGTTGACCCGCGCGGCATGGTCCTGCACATCGCGCAGGTACAGGCGGACTTCTTCGTTGATCAGCTGCGCCTGGTTGCGTTGCAGCTGCGCCAGCGCATCCTGCAGCGGGGCGACGGCCAGGCGCATCTTGTTGAGCTCGCGCCGCAGTTCGTACAGGCGGATCACCGTGCGGCGTTTGTAGCTCTCGGCGAAGATGTCTTTTTCCAGCAGATCCAGCGTTTCGCTGAAGCTGTCGGTGATCGGCAGGTAGTTGTCGACCACCGCATCGAGTACCGAGTACAGGCAGAACGAGGGACCCATCGCCAGCTGCTCGGCCTCGCGCTCCAGTCGCGCCCGAACCGGCGCATAGGACAGCGAAGCGCCATGGCGCACCGTCACCAGATAGCGTGGGCCCAGGAAGGCATGGGTTTCGCCGTAACGGATACGCTCGTCCACCACCTGCGCGGTATGCACCACCACGAACAGCGAGTTGCCATAGGTCTCGATCTTGGGCCGCTGGTGCGCCTTGCGGGTGTCTTCGACGGCCAGGTCATGCAGATCGAACTCTTCCTGGACCTTGTCCAGCACCGCATCGTCGGGCTCATACAGGCCGACCCAGACAAAACCCTTGGCATCGTCGGCCAGTACGTCGCTGATGCTGTCCAGGTCCAGTGCGCGCAGCGTGCCGTCCTCGCCGTACCAGGTGCAGTTGATCACGCACGCCGGGTTCACTGGCGGCGAAACGGATGCGGGCAGGGTCGGTTCCATGCGGCCTATTCTGCCTTGGAAACGGTCGCTGCCGGGTTGCCGAGCAGGGTCGCCAGAGTCAGGTGGATCGGCAGCAGCAGCACGATCCACTGCACATTGAACTGCGGCTGCAGCGACAGCCAGTGCAGCGGCAGCGCGACCAGCGCGATCACGGCCAGCAGCCCCACTGCGATACGGAAACCGCGGCCGGGGCGACGGCCACGCAGCAGACTGACCGCGCCGGGAATCAGCAGCAGGGCCAGTGGATTGAGCAGCAACAGATTGCGATTGGCCCAGGCGGCTTGATGCTCGCTGAAGCCCCACAGATAGGTCAGCAGCGCACCGGCGATACCGCAGAACAGCCAGAACGGCAGTGCGAACGCGGCCATCGCCCGGGATTTGCGACGTGCCGCAAACAGAGACGCGGACACTGCCAGCCCCACCAGCAGCCATGGCCACCAGTGACGGCGCTGCTCCTGGGGTTCGGCGGCCAGGCGCTGCGGCAACAGCTGCTGCTCGGCCTGTACCAGGGGGCGCCCCTCACTGTTGCGGGCTTCGCGCAGGCTGTCGGCCAGGCGCATCGGCACGAAGGCTTCCTGCCAGCGCGACAGTGGCCGGTCGGCGAACGGCCCCAGTCCCAGGTCGAATCCCAGCCACATCCACAGGGAAGGCGAGGCAAGGCGCACCGATTCGCTGCGATAGGTATTGCCGCGCGAGCGCCCGGCCAGCTGCGATTGCAGGCCTCCGCCCATGGCCTGATCCAGGCTGTCACGCACCATCGTGGCGCAGTTGGCGGTGAAGTAGTCGTAGCGGTAGCGTGCATTTTCCGGTTTGGCATGCTCGGCCAGGGCGTCGGCCAGCTGCCGCGCCTGCTGCGGCGGAAGATCCAGCCACTGCAGGCTGGCCCCGCGGCCGGCGTCGCGGTACTGGGCCAGGTCTTCTTCCAGGGGCAGCGCCACCAGGTAATACATCATCCGGCCGCGCACGAAATTGCCGATGAAATCCGGTTCGGACGGATCGAAGAAGCCGAAGTTGTAGGACGTGGCCTGGCCGCTGGCCGGGTCGAGTACCACCAGCGCATCGTGGCCGAAGCGCTCGAAGAAGACCTCGCCCGGCAGCATGGTCACCACGCCGATACGTGGCGTGGTGGCGTCAGTGGGCTGGACCGCGGCCGGCTGGGCGCTGCCGGTCGTGCAGACCAGCAGCAGGCACAGCAGCAGTAATGCGGACAGCAGCCGCGGCAGATGCCGGCGGATCAATCGTCGTCCCGGGTTTCGGGGGGTAGCACCGTGACGTGGAATGCCTGCACGCGACGGGCATCGGCGCGGGCCACACGGAACACGAAACGGTCCAGGGTCAGCTCGTCCCCGGTCTCCGGCAGGTGGCCGATGGCCTCGGTGACCAGACCGCCAATGGTGTCGTAGTCATCGTCGGGGAAATCGGCGCCGAAACGCTCGTTGAAATCCTCGATGGCGGTCAGTGCGTCCACCACATAGCGGCCATCGGCCTGGATGGCGATCTGCGCGGTGTGGTCCTCGGTCTCGTCATGCTCGTCGTCGATCTGGCCGACGATCTGCTCCAGCACGTCCTCGATGGTGACCAGCCCGGCGACACCGCCGTATTCGTCCACCACGATCGCCATGTGGTTGCGCGAGAGCCGGAACTCCTTGAGCAGCACATTGAGCTTTTTCGATTCGGGAATCAGCACCGCCGGGCGCAGCAACTCGCGCACGCTGGCGTGGGTGTTGTCGGCGACCACGCCGCGCAGCAGGTCCTTGGCCAGCAGGATGCCGAGAATGTCGTCCTTGTTCTCGCCATGGACCGGGAAGCGCGAGTGGCCCGATTCCACCACCTGCTTCATCAGTTCCAGGAACGGCGAGTCGACCGGCAGCGACACCATGTGCGAGCGCGAGATCATCACGTCGCCGACAGTCAGTTCGGCCACCGAGATGGCGCCTTCCATCATGCGCAGGGTGTCCGCGGCGATCAGCCCGTCCTGTTGTGCCGTGTGCAGCACGGCAAGCAGTTCGTCGCGGGTGTGGGGTTCGCCGGAGAAGGCCGCAGTCAAGCGCTCAAGCCAGCTGCGCTTCTTCTCGCCTTGCTCCGGGGAGGTACTACTGTCGTCTTCAGACATCTCTTCAATTGACTGCACCCGCTAAACCGGGCGTTGGGCGCAAGTCTAACAGGATGTCCGCTCCGGTCAGCTCATGCCGGTGACGGTGCCGCCGGGGCCTTTTGCGGGGCCTCCGGCGCTTCATCCTCGGCGGGGATGTCCAGGCTGTAGGTGCAGCCGGCCAGGGTTTTGCCGGGGTGGGATTTGACGTTGGACACGCTCAGGATCACCGATTCGATCAGGGCTTCGCCAGTCCTGGCATCGATCACGTCGCGGCTGACCAGTTCGCGGCCGAACATGGCTTTGTCCGGGGTATCCACTGCCGATTCCAGGTCCAGTTCGCGGGCCAGTTCACGGGGATCGGGCAGGTCGAGGATCGCCACGATGGTGGCGCCGGCCATGGCGATATGGTCGGCACGGCGGCCGAACACGGTGATCGGGGTGTTGAGCCGGTATTCGGCCATGAACAGGTTGCCCTGCGGCAGCGGCCGCCAGCCCAGCGCCACGGCCTTGAGCGGGTCGTTGGCGATCGGCGCCAGTGCGGTGAAATCACTCACGCTCTGGCGACATTCGATCAACGCCGGCAGGTCGATGGCGGTGGCGGCGGCGCTGTTGCCGCTGACCAGGCACAGCAGAAGGCACAGGGAAAGACGCTTCATCGGAATTCAGCGTTCGCCGGCGTAGGGATCGGTGATGCCGAGGTCGGCCAGGATTTCGCGCTCCAGCTGCTCCATCGCCTCGGCTTCCTTGTCGTCCTCGTGGTCCCAGCCCAGCAGATGCAGCACGCCGTGCACGGTCAGGTGGGCGTAGTGGGCATTGAGGGCCTTGCCCTGTTCGGCGGCCTCGCGGGCCACCACCGGCGCGCAGATCACCAGGTCGCCCAGCAGCGGGAACTTCACGCCCTTGGGCAGGCCCTCGGGCAGCTCGGCCGGGAAGCTGAGCACATTGGTGGCGTAATCCTTGCCACGGTAGTGGTGGTTCAGCGACTGGCCTTCCTTGGTATCGACCAGACGGATGGCCAGGTCGGCTTCGCGGATACGCCCCTTCAACGCGGCAGCGGCCCATTTGCGGAAGCTCACCGCCGCCGGCAGGCCGGCACGGGGCAGGGCGTAGCTGATGGCTACATCAAGGCGGGTGGGGCCCCTGGTCATAGGTCTGCTCCGGGTTTGACCTGCTGCAGGTCGCGGCGGTCATAGGCGTTGACGATGCGCGCCACCAGCGGGTGACGCACCACGTCGCGCGATTCGAAGAACGTGAAGCTCACGCCTTCCACGCCACGCAACACCTCGATGGCGTCGCGCAGGCCGGATTTGACGTGTTTGGGCAGGTCGTTCTGGGTCAGGTCGCCGGTGACCACCGCGGTGGAGCCGAAGCCCAACCGGGTCAGGAACATCTTCATCTGTTCGATGGTGGTGTTCTGCGCCTCGTCCAGGATCACGAACGCGTCGTTGAGGGTGCGTCCGCGCATGTAGGCCAGCGGCGCGATCTCGATGACGTTCTTCTCCAGCAGCTTGGCCACTTTCTCCACGCCCAGCATCTCGTACAGCGCGTCGTACAGCGGACGCAGGTACGGGTCGACCTTCTGCGACAGGTCGCCGGGCAGGAAGCCCAGTTTTTCGCCGGCCTCCACCGCCGGACGCACCAGGATCAGGCGCTGCACGCGCGCTTCGTTCAGTGCATCCACCGCCATCGCCACGGCCAGGAAGGTCTTGCCGGTACCGGCCGGGCCGATGCCGAAGTTGATGTCGTGGGTGGCGATCTGGTGCAGGTATTTGGACTGGTTGGCGCCGCGGCCACGCACGGTGCCGCGCTTGACCTTGATCGCCACTTCCTGCGCCTCGTAGGCCTGCCCGGCGACGTGCTCGACGTTGGCCCGGTTCAGTCGCAGGTGGATGGCGTGGCTGTCGAACACCGTCTCGGCGGCCTCGGCATATAGCGCCTTGATCAGTTTTTCGGCCTCGGCCGGGGTTTTGCCCGGGCCGCTGATGCGGAAGATCGGGCCGCGGTTGGCGATTTCCACGCCGAGTTTGAGCTCGATCTGGCGCAGATGTTCGTCGAATGGGCCGGCGAGGTTGGCCAGCCGTTCGTTGTCTGCCGGTTCCAGGGTGAAATCGCGTTGGGAATGGGTCGTCATTTCAGAAAAAAGCTCGCGCCGGGGCGGCGCGGAGGAAAGAGGGACAAGGAAGGGTAGCGCGCGCGGCAGGGGACCACCAGCAACCCGGACCTAGGAGCGGGGGCCGGCTGCGGCTCACACGCGGTCGTGGAGCGGGATACCGTTTGTCGGCGCCGTTGACCTGCGTGCCGGAGGCGTATGGGGCTGGCCGTCGCGTGCCTGCTGGAGCGACCGGTGCCGGGGCAGGTCCCGCCTTCGGCGAGAGCCGCCGGGTTCTCCACAGGCGCTGTGCAGTGCTGCTGCAGCAACCTGTGGACAAGGTCTGCCAGCCATTGCCGCACAAGGCTTTACGCGGGGTGGTGAAAATGCCGCCAGTCCAGCTGGCGTCATCCACAGCGATTGTGGGCGGTTGTCGGAGAAAGGTGTGGATAAGGCTGCAAGACGCCACGCTGGCAAGGGTTTCCGGGTGCTGGTCAAATAATCGCCAATGGCTGCTGATGCGGATTTAACGCCGGCGTGGCCAAGGTGAGGGTGTTGTCCGCTGCCGCCTGCTGCACGCCACTGCGAGGGTTCTTCCGATGCCAGCGTTTTTGCCTGCACCGCGATTGCCGCTGCTGCCGGTGGTACTGGCGTTGCTGCTGGCGGCCTGTGGCAAGGCGCCGCCGCAGGTGCTGGGCACGCTGGAATGGGACCGGATCGTGGTGCCGGCGCCGGCGGCCGAGACCATCGTCGGCATTGAAGTCACGGAGGGGCAGCGGGTCGAGGCCGGTGCGGCGCTGCTGCAGCTGGAAACCACCCGTGCCGCGGCGCAGCTGGCCGCCCTGCAGGCGCAATCCCTGCGCGCGCAGGCCGCCTGGGCCGAGTTGCGCAATGGCCCCCAGCAGGAGGAGATCGCCCAGGCGCGGGCAAACCTGGAGGCGGCGCGGGCACGCGCGGCCGACGCATCGGCCTATCTGGCGCGCTTGCAGCCGTTGGGACGGCAGCAGCTGGTGGCCGCCGCAGAGGTTGACCGTGCGCGTGCGGCAGCCGGCAATGCCGGCGGCGCGATGGAGGCCGCCGAGCAGGCACTGCAGGCGCTGGCTGGTGGCACACGTCCGGAGCAAGTCGCCCAGGGCAGGGCGCAGCTGCAGGCCGCGCAGGCGCAGCTGGCCGAGCAGGCGGTCACGCTCGAGAAGCTGGCACTGGTCGCGCCGCGTGCCGGGGTGGTCGATGCCCTGCCGTATCGCCAGGGTGACGTCGCGCCGGTAGGGGCACCGCTGGTGGTGCTGCTGGTGGGCGCACACCCCTACGCACGGATCTATCTGCCGGCGCCGTTGCGGGCCTCGGTGGTGGTCGGACAGCGCGCGCAGGTCGAGCTGCAGGGACGGGCGGGGCGCTTGGCCGGGCGGGTGCGGGCGATCCGCAGTGAGCCGGTATTCACTCCTTATTACGCGCTCAGTGGCGATGACGCCGGACGCTTGAGTTATATGGCCGAAGTGGAGCTGACGGCCGACAACGATGCCGGGGAGCTGGCGCGGTTGCCGGCCGGCGTGCCGGTGCAGGTGACCTTCTGAGCGGCCCGGTGGAGCACGCTGCAGGGGCTGCCAGGGACGCGGGTCCGGCGATCCGCACGCGCGGACTCACCCGGCGTTTCGGGCAGCTCACTGCGGTCGACCAGGTCGACCTGTGCGTGCCCCGGGCCAGTGTGTACGGGTTCCTGGGCCCGAACGGTTCGGGCAAGTCGACCACCATCCGCATGCTGTGCGGCCTGCTCACGCCCAGCGCGGGCGAGATCGAGGTGCTGGGGCTCACGATTCCGGCACAGGCCGAGCAGCTGCGCCGGCGCATCGGCTACATGACCCAGCGCTTTTCGCTGTTCGAGGACCTGAGCGTGCGCGAGAACCTGGAATTCCTCGCCGCGGTGCAGGGCATTGCCCGCGCCGTGGCGGCGCGCCGGATTGCCGAGCTGATCGAGCAATACGATTTCCAGGACCGGCAGAAGCAGCTGGCAGGCACCCTCAGTGGCGGGCAGAAGCAGCGGCTGGCCCTGGCCGGCGCGGTGATCCAGCAGCCGGAGTTGCTGTTCCTGGACGAGCCGACCAGCGCGGTGGATCCGGAATCGCGGCGCGACTTCTGGGAAAAGCTGTTCGATCTGGCCGATGCCGGCACCACGTTGCTGGTATCCACGCATTACATGGACGAAGCCGAGCGCTGCCATCGTCTGGCGATCCTGGACCGCGGCCGGCTGGTGGCCGATGGCTCTCCGGCCGAACTGGCCGGCGCGCTGCAGGGCTGCACGCTGGGGGTGTCGGTGGCGCAGCCGCGGCAGGCGCAGCGCGTGCTGTCGCAGCTGCCGGGAGTGCTCAGTGTGGCGCAGATCGGCAATCTGCTGCGGGTGCTGGTCCAACCCGGTGATGACCTCCCGGCGCGCCTGCAGCGGCAGTTGCAGGCCGCAGGGCTGCGGGCACAGGTGACACCGGTGCCGCCCAATCTGGAGGATGTGTTCGTCTCGGCTACCCGCGGCCGTGGCGGTGCCGATGCCGAGAAGGGCGGGAGGGACGCATGAGCCTGCGCCGGCTCTGGGCCATCGTGCTGAAGGAGCTGCGCCAGCTGCGCCGCGATCGCATCACCCTGGCCATGATCGTCGGCATCCCGGTGATGCAGCTGGTGCTGTTCGGCTATGCGATCAATCTCAACCTGCGCCACCTGCAGGCCGGCGTCGCCGACCAGGCCGGTACCAGCGCCTCGCGGGCGCTGGTGATGGACATGGTCGCCACCGGGGTGATCGCCCCGGCGCTGTGGGTGCAGACGCCGGAGGAGCTGATGCACGCGCTGCGGCGCGGCCAGATCAGTGTCGGGGTGGTGATTCCTGCGGATTTCGAGCGTCGCCGCTTCGAGGGGCGCGAGGCGGTGCAGGTGCTGGTCGACGGCAGCGACACGGTGGTGCAGAGCACGGCGCTGCAGCTGGCGCAGGTGCCGCTGGAGACACGGCCATTGCGCAATGATCGGCCGCTGCGCACCGGCGCGACCGGCGGCAGCGGCCAGGTCAGCGTGGTCGCCTTCTACAACCCGCAGCGGCGTTCTGCGGTCAATATCGTGCCGGGTCTGATCGGCATCATCCTGACCATGACCATGGTGATGTTCACCGCAGTGGCGATCGTGCGCGAACGCGAGCGCGGCAACATGGAACTGCTGATCGCCACCCCGCTCAGTCGCAGCGAGCTGATGATCGGCAAGGTGCTGCCGTATGTGGCGATCGGCCTGGTCCAGACCTCGCTGGTCCTGCTGCTGGGAGTCTGGCTGTTCCAGGTGCCGGTCCGTGGCAGCGTGCTGGAGGTCTATCTGGCGACGATGCTATTGATCGTGGCCAACCTGGCCCTGGGGCTGTTGATCTCGACCAAGGCACGCTCGCAGTTCCAGGCGATGCAGATGACGATGTTCGTGTTCCTGCCTTCGATCCTGCTGTCGGGTTTCATGTTTCCGTTCGAGGGGATGCCACGGCCGGTGCAATGGCTGGCCGAGCTGCTGCCATTGACCCACTTCCTGCGCCTGATCCGCGGCATCATGCTGCGCGGGGCGCGGCTGTGGGAGCTGTGGCCGGAAGTGCTGGCGCTGCTGGCTCTCATCGTGGTGATGATGGCGCTGGCGATACTGCGCTTCCGCAAGCGGCTGGATTGAACGCTGCAGTATCCACAGCGGTTGTGGACCGGGGCTTGGCAAAGATGTGGATAAGCCCCGGCCGTGCAGGCAGGCCAGGGCTTTTGCGCGGTTGGTCAAAAAATCGCCAAGGCCTGCCGCCCGGCCGGAACGGGTCCGGCCGGAGCGGAATCAGGCCGCGACGATGCGCCCGCGCAGCGAGTTGCTCAGCGCCTCGGTGATGACCACATCGACGAACTGGCCGACCAGGCGCGGGTGGCCGGGGAAGTTCACCGAACGCATGTTCTCGGTCTTGCCGGTCAGCTCGTTGGGGTCCTTGCGCGAGGGGCCTTCGACCAGCACCGACTGCACGCTGCCCACCATCGACCGCGAAATGCCGGCGGCATGGTCGTTGATGTGCGCCTGCAGGCGCGACAGGCGCGCATGCTTCTCGGCGTCGCTGATGGTGTCCTCCAGGTCGGCGGCCGGAGTGCCCGGGCGGCGCGAGTAGATGAAGGAGAAGCTCTGGTCGAAGCCGACGTCCTCGATCAGCTTCATGGTCTTTTCGAAATCGGCCTCGGTTTCGCCGGGGAAGCCGACGATGAAATCCGAACTGATCGAGATGTCCGGGCGCACCGCGCGCAGCTTGCGGATCTTGGCCTTGAATTCCAGTGCGGTGTAGCCGCGCTTCATCGCGCTGAGGATGCGGTCACTGCCGGCCTGCACCGGCAGGTGCAGATAGTTGGCCAGCTGCGGTACGTCGCGATAGGCGTCGATCAGCGAGTCGCTGAACTCCAGCGGGTGCGAGGTGGTGAAACGGATGCGGCCGATGCCGTCGATTTCGGCCAGGGTGCGGATCAGCAGGCCCAGGTCGGCGATCTCGCCGTCTCCATAGGGACCCCGGTAGGCGTTGACGTTCTGGCCGAGCAGGTTGATCTCGCGCACCCCCTGCGCCGCCAGCTGCGCGCATTCCACCAGCACATCCTCGAACGGCCGGCTGACCTCGGTGCCGCGGGTGTAGGGCACCACGCAGAACGAGCAGTACTTGGAGCAGCCCTCCATGATCGACACGAACGCCGACGGGCCTTCGGCGCGGGGCTCGGGCAGGCGGTCGAACTTCTCGATCTCCGGGAAGCTGATGTCCACCTGCGGCTTGTTCTGCTCGCGGCGGGCGCGGATCAGCTCCGGCAGGCGGTGCAGGGTCTGCGGGCCGAAGACCAGGTCCACGTAGGGCGCGCGTTTGACGATGGCTTCGCCTTCCTGCGACGCCACGCAGCCGCCGACTCCGATGATGACATCGCGGCCACCGGCCTTGAGCGCCTTCCAGCGGCCGAGCTGGCTGAACACCTTCTCCTGCGCCTTCTCGCGGATGGAGCACGTGTTGACCAGCACCACATCGGCTTCTTCGGGGTTGTCGGTCAGCTCCAGGCCTTCGGATTCGGCCAGCACGTCGGCCATCTTGGCCGAGTCGTACTCGTTCATCTGGCAACCGTGGGTCTTGATATACAGCTTGCCGCGCGCGCCGCCGGCAGGCTTCGGCTTGGCGCTGGGCAGGGGAATGAGTTCAGGAGTGGTCATTTCAACAGACGGCACGTCGGAGCCGGCCGGATTCGGCGAGGGAGAAGCGGGCGTCCCGGGCATGGTGCGTATTCCAGACGGGTGGGCGGGCAACGACCCGAAGGCCGCATTCGAAGCCGGCTATTGTATCGGTCCATGCCCGGGCGCAGGGCCGGCGGGCCGTCAAATACTTGGCAAGCCCCGGTGAAGCTGGGAGACTCCCCGCCCATGAAGGGGATTTTGGGGATCGCCGCAGTTCTTGCCGCGACACTGACCGCCGCGCCGGCCAGTGCGGGCACGCTGTACAAGTGTGTCGGTGGCGATGGCGTAGCGAACTATGTCAGCAAGCGCATCGGCGGGGCCCAGTGCAGCGTGGTCAGCAGCTACCGGCCCGCACGCGAGGCGCCCCGGCGAATGCCGGTGGTGGCCCCTCCGGCTTCTTCGCCGGCGACTCTTGCGGACACCGCTTCCGGATCCAGCCCCACCCCAGTGGCCGCCCAGGTCGCACCGGCTGCGGTGGCGCCCCTTCCGGCACCCGCGCCTGCGACCGCTGGGAAAGCCCAGCGCGTGGTCAGCGGGCAGGTCTATTCCTATATGAAAGATGGCGTCCGCCATTACACCAGCGCCCGGCCCGCACAGCTGGCCAGCGTCGGCCAGGTGCGCACCATCCAGTACAGCTATATCGAGCGCTGCTTTGCCTGTGGCGTGCAGTCGCGGGTCAACTTCGGCTCGGTGCGTCTGAACACCCACGCCTACAGTGCCGAGATTGCGTCGGCTGCCCGCGAGTTTGGAGTCGAGGAAGCGGTGGTGCGCGCCATCATCCATGCCGAGTCGGCGTTCAATCCGACCGCGCTCAGCCGTGCCGGAGCCCAGGGCCTGATGCAGTTGATGCCGCCGACCGCACGTCGCTTCGGGGTTTCCGATTCCTACGACGCCGGACAGAACATCCGTGGCGGCGTGCAGTACCTGGCCTGGCTGCTACGCCGCTTCAACGGCAACCTGACGCTGGCGGCGGCCGGTTACAACGCTGGCGAAGGTGCCGTCGACCGTCATGGCGGCGTACCGCCGTATCGGGAAACCCAGTACTACGTGCAGCGCGTGGCGCAATTGGCTGACCGCTATCGGGGCGAATTGGCGGCGCGGCAGTAAGTGCTGACGTTTCTGTTGCAACAGGCCGTGACAAATTTTACGGACTGGTGTTTGATCGCGTTGTGTCACCGTTAAGCGTTCCGCTACACTCGGGCGCGATTTGTTCAGAGCGGGCTGGCCCCCACCAGACCGCTGGCAGCCTCAAGCTACCTAATCAATATCGGAGTGCCGGATGGCCAACGATGGGGTAAACGATCCAGTCAACACCGGACGTCGGCGGTTTTTGACAGCGACCACAGCGGTGGTCGGAGCAGTCGGCGTCGGCTTCGCAGCGGTACCGTTCATCAAGTCGTGGAATCCCAGCGCCCGCGCCAAACTGGCCGGGGCCCCGGTGACGGCCGATATCAGCGCCTTGCAGGAGGGCCAGCGCCTGATCCTGGAATGGCGTGGCCAGCCGATCTGGATCGTCAAGCGCTCCAAGGCCATCCTCCAGGCGTTACCGGGACTGGATGGCAGGCTCAAGGATCCGGAGTCCGACAACAAGGACCAGCAGCCGGACTATGTGCTCAAGGGCAATCCCGAATTCCGCTCGATCAAGCCGGACATCTCCGTGCTGGTCGGGCTGTGCACCCATCTGGGGTGTGCCCCGGAGATGGTCGCCGAGATCCGTCCCGAACCGTATGACGCGCAGTGGAAGGGCGGCTACTTCTGTCCCTGCCACAAGTCGCGTTTCGACATGTCCGGGCGCGTGTTCCAGGACGTGCCGGCACCGATCAACCTGCTGGTGCCGCCACACCATTATGTGGATGACAACACCATCGTCATCGGCGTCGATCCGCAGGGGGCTGCCTGATCATGGCCGACAACATTCTCACCCGCACCGCCACCGGCGTGGCCAACTGGGTCAATGAGCGTGCTCCCGGCCTGATGCCGGTTTATCGCAAGCATGTCAGCGAGTACTACGCGCCGAAGAATTTCAACTTCTGGTACTACTTCGGCTCGCTGGCGATGGTGTTGCTGGTCAACCAGATCCTGACCGGCATCTTCCTGACGATGCACTACAAGACCAGTGCAGCCGAGGCGTTCGCATCGATCGAATACATCATGCGCGACGTGGAGTGGGGCTGGCTGATCCGCTACATGCACTCCACCGGTGCCTCGTTGTTCTTCATCGTGGTCTATCTGCACATGTTCCGCGGTCTGATGTACGGCAGCTACAAGAAGCCGCGTGAGCTGGTGTGGATCCTGGGCATGCTGATCTACCTGGTGCTGATGGCCGAAGCCTTCATGGGATATGTACTGCCGTGGGGACAGATGTCGTTCTGGGGTGCGAAGGTGATCATCTCGCTGTTCGGTGCCATTCCGGTGATCGGCAACGGCCTGACGGAGTGGATCATGGGCGACTACCTGCCCGGTGATGCCACCCTCAACCGCTTCTTCGCCCTGCACGTGATCGCGTTGCCGCTGGTGCTGCTGCTGCTGGTGGTGCTGCATCTGGGGGCGCTGCACGAAGTGGGCTCCAACAATCCCGATGGCGTGGAGATCAAGAAAGGGCCCAAGGGCAACCGCTGGTCGGCGGGCGCGCCGGCCGATGGCATCCCGTTCCATCCGTACTACACGGTCAAGGACATGGTGGGCGTCGGCTTCCTGCTGGTGATTGCGGCCTTCATCATTTTCTTCGCCCCGGGTTTTGGCGGACTGTTCCTGGAGCATGACAACTTCACCGAGGCCAATCGGCTGGTGACGCCGGCGCACATCAAGCCGGTCTGGTACTACACCCCTTACTACGCCATGTTGCGTGTGGTGCCGGACAAGCTTGGTGGTGTGATGGTGATGTTCTCGGCCATCGCCATCCTGTTCCTGGTGCCCTGGCTGGACCGGGCCAAGGTGAAGTCGATCCGTTACCGCGGTCCGCTTTCCCGGTTGATGCTGGGCCTGCTGGTGGTGTGCTTCGTATGGTTGGGGGTAATCGGCTCCGGCCCGGGAACGGCGATCTGGGAAACCTGGGTCGGGCGTGTACTGACTTTCCTGTACTTCGCCTTCTTCATCACCATGCCGCTGTGGACCACGCTCGACAGCACCAAGCAGGTACCGGACCGGGTGACGACGCATGACTGACAAATGGATGGTGCGGCTGCTCTTTGCAGCAGCGATGCTGTTCTGTACCTCGGCGTCCGCAGCCGATGGCGGGGCCTTGCAGCAAGCGGGAAATGACCTGGGGGATCGCGCATCGCTGCAACGCGGCGCCCAGGCCTACATGAGTTATTGCTCGGGCTGCCACTCGCTGAAATATCTGCGTTATTCGCGTATGGCCGAGGACCTGGGGCTGACCGAAGAACAGGTGATGGACAATCTCAACTTCACCGGTGCCGCGTTCGGCGAGCAGATCCAGGTGGCGCTGCCGCATGAGGCGGCCACCCAGTGGTTCGGCAAGATGCCACCGGATCTGAGCCTGATTGCCCGGGTTCGAGGAAGCGACTGGATCTACAGCTATCTCAAGTCGTTCTACGTGGACGAGTCGCGGCCGCTGGGCTGGAACAACGCCGTATTCCCCAATGCCTCCATGCCCAATCCGCTCTGGGAGCTGCAGGGCATGCAGCATGCGGTGTATGGCAAGGCCGAGCAGCCCGGGCTGGATCCCCCGGTCACCGGGCTGAAGATCGACACGCCTGGCAAGGTGGATGCCCGCGCATACGACCAGACGGTACGGGACATCACCAATTTCCTGGAATATGCCGGTGAGCCGGCAGCCCTGAAACGGCAGAGTATCGGGGTGTGGGTGGTGTTGTTCTTGGCGCTGCTGACGTTCCTGGCGTATCTGCTCAAGACCGAGTACTGGAAAGACGTGCATTGATTTCACGTGGCCCGGTGCGGGTGCAGGCACGGGGTGATGGCAGGGCCTTGGAAATTGTCTCGCCCGATTGCACACTCGGGAGACCGTGGCGACCGTCGGCAATGGGTTGGCGGAGCTGTAAGGCTGGCGGATTCCGGCCGTTGGAGAGCCTTTGATGGCGGCGAGTGTGCGTATGCGTAATACCCTGACTTTGTTCTCTGCCAATGACGATGTGCTGTGCCATCGGGTGCGGTTGGTATTGGCGGCCAAGGGCGTGACCTACGATCTGGTCCCGGTCGATGCGCAGAATCCGCCGGAAGATCTGATCGACCTCAACCCCTACCATTCCGTGCCGACCCTGGTCGAGCGGGAGCTGGTGCTCTATGCCGCCTCGGTAGTGAGCGAGTATCTGGATGAGCGCTATCCGCATCCGCCGCTGATGCCGGTCGATCCCCTGTCGCGGGCCCGGCTTCGCCTGGCGATGCTGCGCATCGAGCACGACTGGGTACCGCAGGTGCAGGCCATCCAGCTGGGCAACAAGACCCAGGCCGAAGCCGGACGCAAGCGCCTGAAGGAGCTTGTGGCGCAGTCGGTGCCGCTGTTCAAGGCGAGCAAGTTTTTCCTGAATCCGGAAATGAGCCTGGCCGACTGTGCGATTGCACCGATCGTGTGGCGGCTGGAGTCGCTGGGCATTCCGCTGCCCAAGGACGGCAAGGCGATCGAGGATTACGGCAACCGCATCTTCCGTAACCCGGGGTTTATCCGCAGCCTGACCGACCAGGAAAAGAAGCTGCGCGACCTGCCGGCCTGAGCGGGGAACAGCTGTACTTGACCCCATCGAACACCGCCTCCGGGCGGTGTTCGCGCTTCAATGCGGCGTACACTTGGCATATGAGTGAAGAATCTTTTCGCATGAGCAGCCACCGTCCGTACCTGTTGCGGGCGCTGGTGGAATGGATCAACGACAACGGTATGACGCCGCACATCATGGTGGATGCGGGAGTCCCGGGCGTGCAGGTGCCGGCCAGCGCGATCAAGGAGGAGCGGGTCGTGCTCAATGTCGCCGAGCGCGCGGTAATGCGTCTGCATATCGACAATGAGACGGTCAGCTTCACGGCACGCTTCTCCGGTGTCAGTTTCCCGGTGAGCGTGCCGATCTCGGCGGTACTTGCGGTGTACGCGCGGGAGACCGGGCAGGGCATGGCGCTGCCGGACGATGTTCCCGGTGCGGACCTGCCCCCGGACGATGACGATACGCCGCCGTCGGCACCCGAGCCGCCACCGGCGGGCAAGCGCCCGTTCCTGCGGGTGGTCAAGTAATCCGACACATCGCCGCCGCAAGGTGGCGATTCTTTTTGGGCGATGGCACCGGTCCGGGTTGCCCGGACTCGGCGGCTGCAATCTCCCCCGCCGTCCGGCAGGGGCGCGATCAGCTCACGGGTTGCAGTGGGACTAGGCCTGGGTGTTGCCGCTGCCTGGGAGGCTGAGGGGGCGCTTGCCTGCTGATTCAGATGTCTTCAGCTTCTTCGCCAGATTGGCGGATCTTGCCGATCTGCGCCGCGGCCGGGCCGGAGAAGGACACCAGCTCACGACCGAGCAGCACCAGGCGACCGGTGTGGCGTTCTATGCCGTCGTAGGAGTAGTCGAAGCGGAAGCTGCGCTCGAAGCCCAGCCAGCCGCTGGGCAGGCGGCGCAGGCGCATGCCGGTGGCATGCACGCTGTGGTCCAGCCATTGCACATCGGCAGCACGACAGGCGTTGCGGCCCAGTTCGCTGGCACGCTCGGCTGCGGCGCGGCCGGTGTCCCACAGCGCGAAGCCGATGGCGCCGATGATCATCAGGATGAGAAGAGTAGGCATGGCCACACTCTAGGGGCTGTCAGTGGAAAGCGGAACCGGGTGGGCGCTGCTGTCAGCGGGATGTGGCGTTGCCGGTTTCTGTGGCCGCGGGCTGTGCTGGTATGACTGGCGCAACCGCGGGCCCCTGTGACGCGGTCGTGGGCAGCAGTTTCAGCAACGCGGCCCAGTCCTGCCGGTTGAGGTTGCAGTCTTCCTCATTGCCGGGGGTGCAGCCTTGCGCGCCGATCTGCCCGGTGTTGCCGCCATCCGGGCGCGGCAACTCGACCAGACCGGTGCGGCCCAATGCCAGTTTGCGCATCACCACCGAGTTGGCGACATTGCCGCCGACCAGGTGCAGCGTGCGATCACCGCCGGCGTTGGCGGTCACCACGATCTCGCAATGGGATTGCCAATTGCCGGCGCTGCCGTTGCCCAATGCCTGGATCAACCCGCTGTAATTGAGCGTCGTGCTGCGGTTGCGAAGAAAGCACAGCATGTCGCCGGGGGCGGGTTTCTCGGTTGCCGGATCGGCGAGCCTGTAGGGGCCGTTGCCGCCGCTCTGGTAAGCGGCACGGATGTAGTCGATATGGCGCGGTGAGCGGTTGAAGCCGGTCACGCCGGCGCGGGTCATGACCCAGGAAATGAATGCCGCCGACCACGGGTTGTCGATCAGGAAGGCGCGGCAGTCGCTGTCGGTGTAGCGGTTGCCGGTGGCGACAAAGCAGCTCTGGGCACCGGGAACACTGCCCATTGCGCCCAGCGTTCCACTTTCGCGCCAATAGCCGGCCACGCGCTGCCACGCGATGACGCCATTGTCGGCCAGGCTGCCGCTGTCGGCCTCTGAAGCGCCGAGGCTGGCGATGCGTCCGTCGCGGTCGATGAACGGGCGATACCAGAGCCGGTGTTCGTTGCAGGTGGTGCGCACGATGGCCTGGGCGGTGGTGCTCAGGCCGTAGCGCGGCGGGATATCGCAGACTTCGATCGCCAGCGCGCCGGTTGACATGAGTGCGAGCACTGAGCCGAAAAACAGGTGCCGGTAGACCACGGTGAACTCCTCATCCTTGAACGGAGCGTTGCAGAACCGGCAGTGCTCGTGCCGTGAAATCAGCCCGGTGGCGGGCCGAGCTTGAGGGACAGGTCGATCGCCTGGATGTGCTTGGTCAGGCCGCCGATGGAGATGAAGTCCACCCCGTCCTCGGCAATGGCACGGACCACGGTCAGGTCCACGCTGCCGGAGACTTCCAGCGGAATGCGCCCGGCCGCGATGCGCACCGCGTCGCGCCGCATCCCGGCGCTGAAATCGTCGATCAGGATGCGTTCGCAGCCGGCGGCCAGGGCTTCCTGCAGCTGTTGCAGGTCTTCCACTTCCACCACCAGCGGCAGTTGCGGCTGCTGGGCGCGGGCCGCCTGCACGGCGGCGCTCAGCGAACCGGCGGCGCGGATATGGTTTTCTTTCAGCATCACCGTATCGAACAGGCCCATGCGGTGGTTGTCGCCGCCGCCGCAGCGGACCGCGTATTTCTGGGCCTGGCGCAGGCCGGGCAGCGTCTTGCGGGTGTCCAAGATGCGCGTGCCAGTGCCGGCCACGGCCGCCACGTAACTGGCGGTGACAGTGGCGGTGGCGGACAGCGTCTGCAGGAAATTGAGCGAGGTGCGCTCGGCGCTCACCAGACAGCGGCTGCGGCCTTCCAGCGTTGCCAGTACGGTGCCGGCGCTGACGTGATCACCCTCCAGTACGCGCCAGTGGATCTTCACCGCCGGGTCGAGCGCGCGGTGTGCGGCATCAAACCAGGGCCGGCCGGCAATCACCGCGTCCTGCTTGCACAGCAGGTAGGCGATATCCGCCGTGTCCGGCAACAGGGCGGCGGTGACATCACCGCTGCCGATGTCCTCGACCAGGGCGCGGGCGACGTCGGCCTCGACCTGCGCCTGCGGCGGCGCGGCTGGCGGGTGCGGCAGCATCAGGCGCCCGGGAAGTCGGCGATCTGCGCGGTGGCAATGGCTTCTTCGGCCAGCAGTACCGGAATGCCGTCCTCGACCCGGAACAGCTGTTTGCGGTCACGGGTGACGAGCACTTCGCGCAGTGGCTGGGTCTGGGCGCTGCCATCGGCACGGTTGACCGTACCTGCGGCGATGGCGCGGTTCAGTGCGTCCAGGCCGGCGCTTTCCAGCAGGAGCAGCGGCTGGCGGGTGTCTGGGGAGACGAGCAGGTCGAGCAGTTTGCGGTCCATCAGGTCTTGGTCTTGCGTGGAAGATGGCTAGAATACGTCTTTGCAGCAGGTGACGGCCAATGACCCCCAACCCCTCCGTGCCGCTTGTCGGCATTGTCATGGGTTCCCGTTCCGATTGGGAAACCATGCAGCACGCCGCCCAGAAGCTCGATGCGCTGGGTGTTCCCTACGAAGTGAAGGTGGTTTCGGCGCATCGCACGCCGGACGTGCTGTTCACCTATGCCGAAGAGGCGGGCGCGCGTGGTTTGCGCGCGATCATCGCCGGTGCCGGCGGTGCCGCCCATCTGCCGGGCATGATCGCGGCCAAGACCGCGGTGCCGGTGCTGGGTGTGCCGGTGAAGTCCAAGGCCTTGAATGGCATGGATTCGCTGCTGTCGATCGTACAGATGCCGGCCGGTATTCCGGTGGCGACGTTCGCCATCGGTAGCGCTGGTGCCTCCAATGCCGCGCTGTTTGCCGCGGCGATGCTGGCGCCCGAGCAGGTGGCGATCGGCCAGGCGCTGACTGCATTCCGCGCACGGCAGACCGCTGATGTGATGGCCAACGACGATCCGCGGCAATGATCACCGTCGGCATCTTGGGAGGCGGGCAGCTGGCCCGCATGATGGTGTTGGCCGGTGCTCCGCTGGGGGTGCGCTTTGTGGTACTGGATCCGGTCGCCGATGCATGCGCCGGACAGGTGGCGCCGCTGCAGGTCGGGGCATTCGATGATCCGGTCGCGCTGGCCGAGTTCGCCGCCAAGGTGGATGTGGTCACCTTCGATTTCGAGAACGTGCCGGCCGCCAGTGCGCACTGGCTGGCCGAGCTCAAACCGGTGTTCCCGAACCCGGCCGCGCTGGCTGTGGCGCAGGACCGCCTGAGCGAGAAGACCCTGTTCCGGGAATTGGGGATTCCATTGCCGCCGTTTGCAGATATCCGCAGCCGCGACGAACTGGCTGCCAGGGTCGGCGAGTTCGGGCTGCCGTGCATCCTCAAGACCCGCCGTCTCGGTTACGACGGAAAAGGCCAGTTCCGCCTCCGCAATGAGGCCGATATCGACGCGGCCTGGCAGGCGTTGGGCGCGCAGGTCGAAAAGACCGGCCTGATTCTGGAAGGTTTCGTCGCGTTTGACCGCGAGGTCAGCGTGGTGGCGGTGCGGGGGCGTGATGGCGAATTCCGTGCGTGGCCGCTGACCGGCAACTGGCACGTCGATGGCGTGCTGTCGGCCAGTCTGGCGCCTGCACAGGCCAGCGCCGCGCAGCACGAAAAGGCCATGAGCTACGCCCGGCGTGTGGCCGAGCGGCTGGATTACGTGGGCGTGTTCGCCCTGGAGCTGTTCTGCCGGGGCGAGGAGCTGCTGGTCAACGAGATGGCCCCGCGCGTGCACAACTCCGGCCACTGGACCAGTGATGGCGCCGAGACCTCGCAATTCGAGAACCACATCCGTGCGGTGCTCGGTCTGCCGCTGGGCGATACCCGCGTGCTGGGCCATGTATGCATGTTGAACTGGCTGGGGCGGATGCCGGATGTGGCGGCGGTACTGGTTGAGCCATCGGGCCACTGGCACGACTACGGCAAGTCGCCGCGCGAAGGGCGCAAGGTCGGTCATGCCAACCTGCGCGAGGACTCGGCCGAGGCATTGGCCGCGGCGCTGGAGCGGGTGGGTGCCGCGTTGGGCCGTCCGGCACAGGTGGCACCGGTGGTGGAGACGCTGCGTCGCTGAGGCGCAGCCGTTGCATCGTTCGGGACCTGTGTGCCTGGTGTCTCCGGCACCTCCATTGGAGACACTCGATGCCGGGCTGGAGTCGGTATTGCGGTGAGCTCAACGGTCGGATCGGCGAGTGGGTCGCGCCGGCTGCGGTAGTGACCCCGTGCTGCGATAGCGGTATCACCGTTGGCTCCGGTCTCGGCCAGCGCGCAAACAAGCGTGCTGCAATCGCCACAGGTCATGGGCGCCCATCCTCACTGCCGGTAACGCCGGTACGGCATCACAACCTTTCGCTGAACCAGTGCGGCCGCGGTGCGGCTCAGCGCAACTGGCTGGCGACGAAGTCCCAATTGACCAGTCGCCAGAATGCCCGCAGGTAAGCCGCGCGGTCACTCTGGTGGTCGGTGTAATAAGCATGCTCCCACACATCGCAGGCCAGCAGCGGGGTGCTGGTGCCGGTCAGCGGCGTGTTGGCATTGCGCGTGGAGACGATGGCCAGGCTGCCATCGGCGTGCTGCACCAGCCAGACCCAGCCCGAGCCGAACACGGCCAGCGCGGCCCGATTGAATTCCTCGCGAAGTTTCTGCACGTCACCGAAATGCCGGGCAATGCGCTCGGCCAGCGGGCCATGTGGCTCGTCGCCGGCCCGTGGGTGCAGGCATTGCCAGTAGAACGCGTGGTTCCACGCCTGCGCGGCGGCCTCGAACAGACTGCCTTGGCTGCCCAGCACGATATCTTCCAGCGAGGCCTCGGCCAGTTCGGTGCCGGCGATGCCTGCATTGACCCTGTCGACGTAGGCGCGGTGATGGCGGCCGTGATGCAGGTCCAGGGTCTGGGCGGAAATGTGCGGTTGCAGCGCGGTGCGGGAGTAGGGCAGTTCGGGCAGTTCGACGGGCATGGTCCGTATCTTTTTGAGGGCAAAGGCGCCGGGAGTTGGCCGGCTCGGCTTACAATTGGCCACCACGTGAAAGTCTATCCGACAGGACAGGCCGTTCTTTCGCAGCAGCAGGGAGAATTCGAATGCCGGTGATGGAGCAAATCCAGGCCGAAGTGGAACAGCACCCACTGGTCTTGTTCATGAAGGGCACACCGCAGTACCCGATGTGCGGCTTTTCCAGTCGCGCGGTGCAGGCGCTGATGGCGGCTGGGGCGGCAGGATTACGCACCGTCAATGTGCTCGAGTTTCCCGAGGTGCGCGCCAATCTGCCACGTTATTCCAACTGGCCGACCTTTCCGCAGTTTTTCATGCACGGCGAGCTGATCGGTGGCTGCGACATCATCCTTGAACTGCTCGAGTCGGGCGAGCTGAAGCGCATGGTCGCCGAGGCGGGCCAGGCGTGAGTGCGCAGCCGATGGCGGAGAGCCGGATCGATCTGGCCGGACGTGTCGTGCTTGTCTCCGGCGCGGCCGGCGGGCTCGGAGCAGCCGCAGTGCGGGCCTGTACCAGTGCCGGGGCCACGGTGGTGCTGCTCGGGCGCAAAGTCGCCAAGCTCAATCGCGTCTATGACAGCGCCGCATCGCTTGGGCCCGAGCCGCTGCTGTATCCGCTGGATCTGGAGGGCGCCACGCCCGATGACTACGCCGCGCTGGCCGAGCGCCTGGCGTCCGAAGTGGGGCGGCTGGATGGACTGTTGCATTGCGCGGCCGACTTCGCAGGGCTGACGCCCTTTGCACTGGGAGACCCGGCGGCGTTCGCACGCGCCATCCATGTGAACCTGACCGCGCGCGCCTGGCTGACCCAGGCCTGCCTGCCGCTGCTGCAGAAACGGGAGGATGCCGCAGTGGTATTGGCGCTGGATGACCCGCAGCGGGTGGGGCAGGCCTATTGGGGTGGTTACGGTGTAGCCCAGTTCGGACTGCGCGGGCTGCTGGAAAGTCTGCATCACGAGTTGCGCAACGGGCCGGTACGGGTCAGCGGCCTGCAGCCGGGGCCGATGCGCACCGCGCTGCGCGCGCGTGCATTCACCCATGAGCAAGACCTGGTCCCAGTCGATCCGGCTGCCTATGCCGCCGCCTGTGTGCAGTTGCTGGCGGCCGACGGTAGCCGGTGGCGCGGCAAGGTGATGGATCTGTCCGTGTGACGATCCTGTCGGCGGCATTGCTGCTGTTCCTGATTCTCGACCCGCTGGGCAACATCCCGGTGTTTCTGAGTCTGCTCAAGCCCTTGGCGCCGCGCCGCCAGCGCCTCGTGCTGGTGCGCGAGCTGTTGATCGCGCTGGCGGTACTGATGGCGTTTCTATGGGGCGGCAAGTACGCGCTGGAGCTGATGCACCTGCGGCAGGAGTCTGTCGCCATCGCTGGCGGCATCGTCCTGTTCCTGATCGGTATCCGCATGATTTTCCCGCGGCCGGAGGGGCTGATGGGCGCGGTGCCTGATGGCGAGCCGTTCATTGTGCCGATGGCCATCCCGCTGGTAGCCGGTCCTTCCGGAATGGCCGCGGTGATGTTGATGGGCAGCAACGAGCCCGATCGCCTGCTGGACTGGAGTCTTGCATTGCTCCTGGCGTGGGGAGGGACCGCCGCGATTCTGTTGTCCGCCACCTTGCTCTACAAGCTGCTGGGGGCCCGCGCGCTGACCGCGCTGGAGCGCCTGATGGGCATGCTGCTTGTCGCGATTTCCGTGCAGATGCTGCTGGACGGGATCGCCACGTATCTGGCCTCGCTTTCGTAACTTGTTGATTCGCTTGAGCCGGGATTGTTGCGTCGCATCACGACTGTCTTATGCCGGTCATATTCACAATCTAACGTGTTAACCTGATGTTAACCGTTGCGGCTGCAACCGCTCCGGAAGGTATCCCAGATTCAAGCCGATCAGGCGCCCGGTTGATCCCGGGGCTGATGGATCGCGTTTTTTCTTTCTCAATCGCTAACTCGTGTCGAGGCTACCCCAAAAATGAACCACCCACGCATCCGGATGTCCAAGCTTGCTCTTGGCCTCGTCGCCGCTCTTGCGGCCGCGCCCGCGTTCGCACAAAGCACGTCCGCCGGTGTCGGCGGCCAGGTCACCTCCGCTGCTGGCCAGCCGGTGACCGGTGCTGAAGTCACCATCACGCACGTCGAGTCGGGCACGGTCAGCCGTGCGACCACCGACGCTGCTGGTCGTTACAACGCCCGCGGTCTGCGTGTGGGTGGTCCGTACACCATCACCATCACCAAGCCGGGTGAAGGCACCAAGACCGAAGATGGCGTGTATCTGAACCTGAACCAGGTCAACACCGTCAATGCGGCCCTCACCGGCGATCTGGCTGCCACCACGCTGGAAGCGGTGCAGGTCATGGCTGTCGGTGCTGGTTCGGAAGTGTTCAGTGCCAACAAGATGGGCACCGGCACCAACGTGACCCGTGAAACCCTCGAGGCGCTGCCGTCGGCCAACCGCAACATCCAGGACTACATCCGTCTGGATCCGCGCATCTCGCAGGTCAGCAAGGCTGACGGCGCGATCTCGGCCGGTGGCCAGAACACCCGTTTCAACGCCATCCGCATCGACGGCATCGGCGCCGGTGACCCGTTCGGTCTGGAATCCAACAACCTGCCGACCGAGCGTCAGCCGGTGTCGATGGATGCCATCCAGGAAATCAACATCGATCTGGCCAACTACGACACCACCATCTACGGTGGCACCGGTGCGGTGATCAACGCCGTGACCAAGTCGGGTACCAACGAATTCCACGGCACCGTGTACGGCGCATACCGTGACAAGGACATGGTGCGTGAAACGCTCGATGGCGTGAAGGGCAAGTTCAACGGCTTCGACGACGAAACCACCTACGGCATGACCTTCGGTGGCCCGATCGTCAAGGACAAGCTGTTCTTCTTCGCCAACTACGAGAAGTATGAGCGCTCCGCGCCGGGCGTCAGCCTGAGCGAAGGCCCGTATGGCAAGGGCAGCGTTACCGATGCCGATATCACCAAGGTGCAGGACTACATGTCGGGCTTGGGTTACGACATCGGCAGCCTGAATGCGCCGGCCAACAAGACCGAGATCGAAGAGTACGCGGTCAAGCTGGACTGGAACATCAACGAGAATCATCGTGCGGCCCTGCGCTACAACAAGATGCAGCAGGACGTGATGCGCTTCCCGGGCCTGACCAACAGCACCGTTTCGCTGAGCAGTCACTGGTATTCGCAGCCGAAGATCTATGAAACCTGGATGGGCGAACTGTTCTCCGACTGGTCGGAAAACTTCTCCACCGAATTCAAGGTCTCGCACAAGGACTACTCGGCCAACCGCGTGCCGACCAGCAACCTGCCGCAGATCCGCATCAACGGCTTCGCTGCCAATGGCCGCGATGCTCTGCTGTTCGGTACCGAGCAGAACACCCACGTCAATATCGTGGAGTCCAAGGAACTGAGCGCCTTCGGTGCTGGTACCTGGTACGTCGGTGATCACACCGTCAAGTTCGGCTTCGACTACTCCGACAACGACCTGATGAACTTCTACGGCCGTAATCTCAACGGCGTTTACGAGTTCAACAGCCTTCAGGATTTCCTGGCGGGCAAGGTGAACCGTTACCAGCTGCGCGCGCCGCGTGCCGATGGCAGCATCGACGACATCCCGGCCTCGTTCACCCTGAAGAACACCGGTGTGTTCGTGCAGGACACCTGGGCGATCAACTACAACCTGAACCTGATGTTCGGCGTGCGCGTCGACATGCCGGATTTCAGCGACCAGCGCCTGTACAACCCGGAGATCGAGAAGGTCTACGGCTACAACAACACCAACCTGGTTGACAGCAAGCTGGTGCAGCCGCGCTTCGGCTTCAACTACACCTTCGACAGCGAGCGTCCGACCCAGCTGCGTGGCGGCGTCGGCCTGTTCGGTGGTGCGGCTCCGAACGTGTGGCTGGCAGGTGCCTACCAGAACACCGGTCTGAACTATGTCGAGTACGATCTGCGCGGCGCCAACGCTCCGGCGTTCGATCCGACCGTACCGCCTTCCACCGCGGGCATGACCCCGGGCAACGCCCGCCAGAACGTGGACCTGATCGAGCCGGGCACCAAGCTGCCGTCGGTGTGGAAGGCGAACCTGGCGTTCGATCACGAACTGCCGTGGTACGGCATGGTCGCCTCGGCCGAGCTGCTGGTCACCAAGGTCAAGGACGCGCTGTATTTCGAGCGTCTGGACCTGTACAACGCCGCGGGCGCAGGCCCGACTGCGATTGGCCAGGATGGTCGTGAGATCTTCTGGAATGCTGCCGGTCTGAATCCGAACAATGCTGGCAACTTCGGCATGGAAAACGGCACCAACGGTGCCGGTAACAAGGCCAACCGTCCCGGCAACATCGGTGACGTGATGTTGCTGCGCAACACCGACAAGGGCCGCAGCTCGCAGGCGACGTTCTCGGTGAGCAAGCCGATGACCGAGAACTGGGGCTGGTCGCTGGGTTACACCTACACCCAGGCCAAGGAAGTCAGCCCGTTGACCAGCTCGCAGAACACGTCGAACTGGAACAACACCATGATCTTCAACGCCAACGAGAACGTGGCCTACAACTCGCGTTATGCGATGAAGGACCGTGTGACCGGCACCCTGGAGTGGAAGCACAATTTCTTCGGCGACAACGCCACCCGCGTTGGCCTGTTCTATGAAGGCCGTAGCGGTCGTCCGTACAGCTACATCTTCTACAACGACGTGAATGGCGACGGTGCCGGCACCAACGACCTGTTCTACGTGCCGTCGGGCTATGGTGATGTGCTGTTCGGCAAGGTTGTCGGCGGCAAGTTCCAGCAGGATGCCGGCATGGAGAAGGCCTTCTTCGATTGGCTGGAGAAGACCCCGGAACTGGCGGGCTACAAGGGCCAGGTTGTTCCGGCCAATTCGCATCGTGCGAAGTGGGTCAACAGCTTCGACATGCGTATCAGCCAGGAGCTGCCGGGCTTCTTCAAGGGCCACAAGACTGAAGTTGCGCTGGACATCATGAATGTCGGCAACCTGCTCAACAAGAAGTGGGGCCTGATCGACGACTACGGCTTCTTCTCGACCCGTCGCATCGCCAACTATGGCGGTATCGATCCGGCAACCGGCAAATACATCTACCAGTTCACCGGCTCGACCGATAACCCGACGATCCAGGAAAACAACAACGACAAGGGCAACACCGGTGTGTCGCGCTGGTCGATGATGTTGAGCCTGAAGTACAAGTTCTGATCGTTTGATTGATCGGATGTGAATGAAAACGGCCGGGGCGACCCGGCCGTTTTCTTTTTTGTGGGGGCGGGGCTAAAGTCGATCGCCAATAAGGATGGAATGACGATGGAAATGAAGAACAGTGACGGTATGGCGCGTGCATTGCCGGTGCAGGATGCGCGCATCTACCCACGTGGCGGGCTGGACGTGCTGTCGCGGGCGGAAGTGGCCCGCCTGCGCGACGCCTCCGGCGGTGGCATGCACGAGCTGCTGCGCCGCTGTGCGCTGGCGGTGCTGACCAGTGGCAGCGCCTCGGATGATCCGCGCGCCGCGCGCGATCTCTATCCGGATTTCGACATCCAGGTGGCACAGCAGGACCGCGGTGTCCGCATCGATCTGAGCAATGCGCCGGCAATGGCGTTCGTGGATGGTGAGATCATCCGCGGTATCGCCGAGCTGCTGTTCTCGGTGGTGCGCGATCTGGCCTACATGGCAATCGAGCTGGGGCCGGAATACGCCTCGGACCTGGAGACTTCCGAAGGCATCACCAACGCCGTGTTTGGCCTGCTGCGCAACGCGCGCATCCTGCAGCCGAGCGAGCCGAATCTTGTGGTGTGCTGGGGCGGGCACTCGATCTCGCGCGACGAGTATCTGTATACCAAGCAGGTCGGCTACGAGCTCGGGCTGCGCAACCTGGATATCTGCACCGGCTGCGGCCCGGGAGCGATGAAGGGGCCGATGAAGGGGGCCACCATCGCCCATGCCAAACAGCGCAAGACCAACACCCGTTACATCGGCATCACCGAGCCGGGCATCATCGCGGCCGAGTCGCCGAACCCGATCGTCAACCACCTGGTGATCATGCCCGACATCGAGAAGCGCCTTGAGGCGTTTGTGCGTTTGGGTCACGGCATCATCGTATTCCCGGGCGGCGTGGGCACGGCCGAGGAGATCCTCTATCTGCTGGGGATCCTGTTGCGCGAAGAAAACAAGGAGCTCCCGTTCCCGTTGATTCTCAGTGGTCCGGCGATCGCCGCGCCGTACTTCGAGCAGATCGACCGCTTCATCCGTATGACGCTCGGCGACCAGGCCGCCAGCCGCTACGAGATCATCATCGGTGATCCGGTGGCGGTGGCGCGCAAGATGTCACAGGGGATCAAGCGTGTGCGCGAGTACCGCCTGGCGCACAAGGACTCGTTCTTCTTCAACTGGTCGGTGGAAATTCCTGCCGAGTACCAGAGCCCGTTTGTCCCCACGCACGAGGCAATGGCGGGATTGGACCTGCACCACGGCCGACCGGCACCCGAGCTGGCGGCGGACCTGCGTCGCGCGTTCTCCGGCATCGTCGCCGGCAACGTGAAGGAAGATGGTATGCGCCGGATCGAGGAGTTCGGTCCGTTCAAGATCCACGGCGACCCGGCGATGATGCAGGCGCTGGATGCGCTGCTGCGCGCCTTTGTCGAACAGCGTCGCATGAAGATCGCCGGGGATTACAAGCCCTGCTACCAGGTGGTGACCTGAGTCTCAGGGCGGTATCGGGAGTGTGACGATGGTGATGTGGCGACCGTTCTCCGAGCGTGTCGCTACACCCCCTGCGCCGCCGGTCATTGCATGTATCCGGGCACGTGCCGACTCCAGGCCCACGTTGTGTCCATTCCTTAAAGGGCGTGTGCCGCTAGGGGCCAGATCGTTTTCGATTGTGATACTGATGCCGCGCTCGCTTTGCGTAAGCCGCAGGCAGATTTCGCCGCCCTCAGGCGAGGGTTCGATGCCGTGATGGATTGCGTTTTCCACCAGTGGCTGGATCGAGAGTGAGGGGACGCGTAGAGGAGGGATTGCTGCCGGTAACTGCCATGAGATGCGCATGCGATCCCCGAATCTGAGTGCCTCGATTTCAAGGTAACGCCGCGACAACGCCAGTTCCTCCTCCAGGGGGATTTCCTGGGGGCCCGCCAGTGCGGCGCGGAAGAGATCGGCAAGGTCCAGCAGCAGGTGTTCCGCGCCACTTGGATTGTTGTGCACCATCGCAGCGCCGGTGTTGAGCGTGTTGAACAGGAAGTGGGGACGTATGCGGGCCTGGAGGGCCTCCAGTTCGGCCTGTTTTACGCGCAGGGCGAGCTGGCGTAAGCGCCAGTGGTTCTGGAAAGCGACAACCGCTAGCAGTCCGAAGGTGAGGATGATCCCGGTAAAACGAAGCAGTGCGGGCTGCCAAGGACTGGCCGACTCTGGCCAGAGATCACGCAGCAGCCACCAGCTCGCAGTGCATACCAATAAGGTGGATAGCACCAGCACGAGCAGGGTGACGTTTGCGATCCATGAGGGGGAGAGTCGGGACAGCGGGCGCCGCAGGAGGTACAGGGCGCCAAGTGCCGACAGCGATATCCATTGGATCATGAAGGACAACGCGCCGAACAATACCCAGCGGCTGCCGCTGTGTTCCGGTGCCAATGCCAGGATGATCGCCAGCCCCTCGCCGGCCAGGACCGTCCAGGTCACGGCGGGAGCTTTCCAGAGAGTGTCCAGCGGGGTGATGGGCAATTTTTCGGGCATCGGGAGGGGCCAGGGGGAGTTGGGGGCCTTTGGTCGTTCCGGAAGACCGCTCATCCCCCGAAGCGCTGATTTCTGTTGTTGTTTGGCCTAGTGTCCGAGCTTAGTGAATATGGGGAGCGTATGCATGGCCGATTCCAGGCTGCGGAAGTGTGGCGGCGCGATCGGGAGGTGCCGGGTCGAGGGGTTCACCCTGGTCGAATTGATGGTAACGGTTGCTGTCTTGGCCATCGTGGCCGCGATCGCCACGCCCAGTTTCGGGCGGATGATCAGCCACAATCGTCTGGTGGCGGGCGGCAATGAAATGGTGGCCGCGATACAGGCGGCACGTTCAGAGGCGATTGCCCGCCGGGCGACGACGACGTTCTGTGCCACTTCTGATGGGCAGACCTGCTCCGGTGCCAGCGGGAACCGCTGGCTGGTGCTGGCGACAAAAAATGGCGTGTCCACGGTTGTGCGATCTGCCGAAGTCAACCCGGCATTGACGGTGACAGTGAGCCCGAATGTGGCTGCGGGAAATGCGCGAATCTCCTTCACGCCGGCCGGGTTCGTGCAGGTGGGGGGGCGGACCAGTGGGACGGTCGCTGTATGTGCACCGAGCCTTCCAAATGAGAATTCATTTGATGTGTCTGCCAGCATGGTGCGTGTTGCTTCCGCTAAGCGCGCCGCGGGGGCTGGGTGCCGGGCACCAGGAGATATATGAGTCATGACTAGCAGAAGGAAAATTTCATCGTCGCTCAATGCGCAACTGGGCATTGGCATGATTGAGGTGATGGTGGCGGTACTGGTGCTGGCGATCGGCGTGCTGGGAGTGGCCGCGCTGCAGGCGATCACGCTCAAGAACACCGGCAGTTCGGCAAGCAGGACCCAGGCGGCAGTCCAGATCTACTCGATGATGGACATCATTCGCGCGGATCGTACGAACCTGTCCATCTACAACACGAATATCTACGTCGCTGGCGAAGGCAGCGGGCAGGCTGGCACGCTGGATGGCTGGCTGGATGGCCTGCAGTCAACTGTCGCTCCTGATGCACAGGGGCGGGTGATCTGCGACGCGGGACGCATGGTCTGCTCGGTAGGCATCCAGTGGAACGACGAGCGCGGCACCGGTGGTAGTACAGACGATCCTGAGCGAATCGAGGTCACCAGCCAGCTATGAAACGGATCAATTACTCGAGAGCCCGCGGCTTCACGCTGATTGAGCTGATGGTGGCCTTGCTGCTGGGTTTGCTGGTGGTTGCGGCAGCGGGAAGTATTTTCCTGTCAAACCGGCGGGTGTATGGCTCGACCGAGGCGGTAAATCGCATCCAGGAAAACCAGCGAGCCGCTTTTGAAATGATCGCGCGCGATTTGCGCGAGGCGGGAATGAATCCATGCGCGCGCTTCAATGCGACAAAGCCGTTGACGATGCAGATTGCGGCGCCTGATCTGAATTTCTGGAACGGCGTGGTCAACGGAATCTCCGGGGGAACCGCAGGTGGCCAGGATTTCGTTGCCGTGTATCTTGCAAATGGGCAGCAGTACCGTGTGCAGGAGCACGCCCGGCCGGTCAATGCGCTGTCTGTCCATTCCGTTGCGGGGCTGTCCGCTGGGCAGGCATTGATGGTGTGTAACGCGGATGAGGCGATCGCCTTCTCTGCAACAGCAATCTCCGGATCCAATATCGAGCACGCCGCGGGTGCCAATTGCGGTGCAGGCCTGACACCAGCGCCGGATGCAAGCCGCTGCACCTTGGCTGAGTCCGGCCCGGGTTATTGCTTCCGCATCGCGAGTACGCCGACCGCTGCGGATGTGACCAATTGTCCTCGTGGTATCGGACGTTCGCCTGCATTCGTGGTCGCGCCTTATGAGGCGCGATGGACGGTCGATAACAACGGAAGAGGGGGCCGTTCACTCTATCGCACGGCCCAAGGGGCGAGGAGTGAAATCGCCGAAGGAGTCACTAATATGACGCTCGGATACAAAATTGGTGCGGCAGTGGGATATTCGGACGCCGCCGCAGTCACGGCGGCAAATGCTTGGGCACGAGTGACGTCTGTACATCTAACGCTCGCCTTCCAGGCAGAGCAGGGAGCGATGGCTGCGCGGGACGTTCAAGGCGTGGATGGAAATGTTATCACCCGCACAATGGAGGATTTCATCGTCCTGCGTAATCACCAGGAGGATATCCAGTGAGTCCGAGCCGGAATATGGGTGTGAGTGCGTCTGCCCAGTCGGGCGCCGCCCTGATGGTGGTGTTGATGCTGCTGGTGATTATCACCCTGCTAGGTCTGGCTTCGATGCGCGGTGCGATCATGCAGGAACGCATGGCCGCCAATACTGTCGCCCGGAGTCGAGCCTTCCAGGTGGCGGAAGCCGGGCTGAGGCAGGCGGAGATCGTTGTGCGTGATGGCAATGTCACTTTCCCGTCTTCCGGGTGCGCGGCCGGGCGTTGTGCCATGCCCATGCCTGATGCGGAACCGGCTTGGGCAGAAGCGGGTTTTTGGGAAGACGGCGGCCAGTTCCAGGAGGGAACGCCAGTGGGCAGTGGAAGTGCCGTACTCACTCCACGCTTTGTGATCGAAGATTTCGGAACGTCGGTGAACGGGGGCGGTGCGTCAGACTGCATTGATGTTTCCAAGCCCTGTATCACCACTGCGGAACAGAGCGTCTACCGAATTACAGCTTACGCAGCCACGCCCAATGGCGGCGAGGTCGTTGTCCAATCGATGTATCGTCGCTGATCGGGGCGTGCTATGAAATCCAATAATTGCCAAGAAAATATTCTCGCCGCCCGCGTCCGGACGGCTATCGCCGTAATGGCTATGTCGATGGTTGCCGCAGCATCCGCGCAGGCGGCGCCGACGTCCTTTCCCCAGTATCCGCTGCTGACCGGCGGTGAAGTCATACCGCCGAATATCATGCTGATCCTTGACGATTCTGGGTCGATGGAGGCGGTTCATATGCCCACCGATCGCTACTCTTTGAGTGATCTTGTGCGAGACAGGTCCTATATAAACAACACGCTTTACTACAATCCTGATCGGGATTACAAGCCGTGGCGGAAGGCGAGTGTTGATTTGGATGATCGGTTTGGTAATGCAAACTTCCGTTCCGTTTCAAGTTCAACAACTTCCGTAAGCAACGGCGGTTTTGATCTTCGCGATCAGGCGGAATCGTATTTCTACATACCCAAGGCGGGGGTTTCCAATCCAGGGACTAATTCGTCGAATTACGATAAATATCGGATCGCGAGTTCTTCTTCTGCCAACAGCTACAACGGCGGTGTGGTTCAGAAGCAGGTCTCGCGGACGGACGTGATCTTGAGTGGTACGGTTTCGGTCGCAAATAGAGGGAGTTCCGCCTGTTTCGCGATTCCTGTCGATGGTGTGGATACTGTGACTCTTCAGGTGTCAGGAAGTAGGAATGCGGATCTTTATGTTTTTTCAAATAGTAGTTGCGCTAACAACTCGCAGCTGAATAGCGATACTAGCAACAACAATACTAAGAGCTTGTCTGTCAACGTCTCTTCGAGATCGTGGATTTATCTGCAGATCCGAAATGGTTCGAATAGTAATATTTCAAACATAAGCTACTCGGCCTCTGTCTATAGGGAGTGGGAGGACGCCACCCCCGCACGTACCGTGAAAGATAAAGATGGCAATATGCTTCCGCCTCGGGCACAGGCTGATGAGCTGCAGAATTTTGCCAACTGGTACCACTATCATCGGTCGCGGAACAAGATGGCCAAGGCGGGGGCCTCTGAGGCATTCGGGCGTCTTGGGAAAAATTATCGTGTCGGGTTCGACACCATCTGGAACAGGCGTAATGGGAATACTGTTTCTGTAAGGGGCAGTGTGCCCGCGTTTCCAATTCCCACAGCCACCAACGATGGGCTGTTCGAGAGCGCTAATCGCAGTAATTTCTACGATAGCCTGCAAGCGGCTACCGCGAGTGGCAACACGCCACTTCATGGTGCTTTGCAGCGTGCCGGACGCTACTTCCAGACAGATGCGCCGTGGAAGGACAGTAGTGGAAACATGTTGAGTTGCCGCCAGAATTACGCCCTGCTGACCACCGATGGCTATTGGAACCAGGCGGACTCTGCCGGCGGCTATAGTCCCGCGGTTGGGAATTCGGATCTGGGAAGCAAGCACGGCGATGCGGTCGCCGATACATTGGCCGACGTCGCCTATGAATTCTGGAAAAAGGATCTGCGGGCGGATCTTGGAGATAATGTAAGGCCGACGGGTGCTGATCCGGCGACTTGGCAGCATATGGTCACCTTCGGCATTTCGATCGGCTTGCAGGGTACGTTGGATCCCAATCAGGAACCGCCGGCGGCGGGTAGGTGGCCAAATCCGATTACCAATTCCGGTGCAGCCCGTATCGACGATCTTTGGCATGCCAGTCTGAACGGCCACGGCAGCTTTGTTGTTGCTACAGATACAGACAAGTTCGCGGCAGCGTTGACTGCCGCGCTCAGTGCGATCGACTCGCGTAGTGCATCTGGATCGAACATCGCATCTAGCTCGACCAAAACGGAGTCATCCACCTTGACGTTCGTCGCGGGATTTACTTCGGTAAGCTGGATTGGTGACTTGATTGCAAGCCCATTCAATGCCGCTCTCACCGGGGTGTCAGATACACCGCTTTGGGCGTTGTCCAAGACGTTCGGCGCAGGGGGGGTGAATAGCGGCTTCGCAGACCGGACGGTCTTGACCAGCTTTGGCGGTACTGCCCAGCAGTTCACGAGCAGTATGCCCTCTGCTGGCGTTTTCGCCCGTAGCGGCACTGCGGATGCGGTTTCCGCAGCTGACAATATCGATTATCTGCGCGGCGACCAGAGCAGGGAGGAGGGGCGCGTGGGTGGAGTATTGCGCAAGCGCGCATATCCGCTTGGCGATATCGTCGACTCCTCGCCCAGCTATGTTGAGGATACCAATACCGTTTACGTAGGGGCCAATGACGGCATGCTGCACGGTATCCGGGCCACGGATGGGAAGGTGCTGTTCTCCTATGTTCCGAAAGGATTGGATTTTGAGGCCATGGCCGGCCTGAGTGCTCCTTCCTACGAACACCGCTATTTCGTTGACGGCCAGATGGATGTGATCAGTCGCGTCAACCAGGGAAGTGGGCGGAACATCCTCGTTGGTGCGTTGGGGCGTGGTGGGCGAGGTGTATTCGCGCTGAATGTCACCAATCCCGCCTCCATGGGTGCCTCGAATGTTCTGTGGGATGACACGTTCCAGACTCCCGCGTCCGGCGCCGATCCGGACAGGGATATGGGCTATGTGTTTGGTGCGGTGCGCATCCGTAAAGGAAATGGGGGCAAGACATACGCGCTGGTGCCGAATGGTATCGATAGCCCGAATGGTTCCGCTACGTTGTATGCCTACGAGCTGGCTGCCAACGGCGCGGTTACCCGGAAGCACACACTTATTGCCGACGCTGGCACCGGAAACGGGCTGATGTCCACGGGCATGGCGGATTTCAACGGCGACGGCTTGATCGATGTCGTATACGGCGGGGATCTGAAGGGCAATGTCTGGCGCTGGGATTTCGAGGGCACCAACCCGGGTGCGGCTGTGAAGCTGTTCCAAGCCAAGGACGCAGGGGGCAACCCGCAGCCGATCACCGGAGGTCTCGCCGTTGGTCGCGATACGTCCGGGCAGGTGTTCGTGGGATTTGGCACCGGCAAGTTCATTTCCAACGGCGATGTACCCGCTCCCGGTATTACTTCCCAGACCCAGAGCATTTACGGGATCATCGACACCGGCGCGACTATTGCTGCGCGCAGCCAACTTGAGGCACGCACGATTCCGTTTTCTGGAAAGACAGCCAAGGGCGAGGATGCCCGCGGGTTCGAGAACTACTCTGTGCTTCCGTCCAGCAAGCAGGGCTGGTATATCGACCTGCCAGTACCTGAGCGCGTGACCTCAGCGCCCACGGTATACGGATCGGCGATGTATCTGGCGTCTGTGATTCCGGCGACGGGAGCTGATTGCTCGGGCGCAGCGGGTAGTGGGTTTGTAAATGCGCTGAATCTTTTCACCGGCACCAGTCCCAAGTCGGGAGGCTATTTCACCGATCAGACAGGTCTGAAGGACAAGGATGGCAACCCTGGCGTGATTGGTTCGGTAGGTATCAGTGGCGGCATGCCGACCGAGGTCAATGTGACCAGTTCGTTGGCAACGGTGGGTACCGGCCAGGGCCCCAGTGACCTGAGCAGCGGTACGTCGAGCTCGGGTATCAATCCTCCGACCGGTGGGCGGCCGAGCCGCATCAGTTGGCGTGAGATCGTGGCGCAATGAGGGAGAGTGTGAAGATGCGCAGGGAAAAAGGTTTTACGTTGATCGAGCTGATGGTCGTGGTGGCGGTGCTGGGCATTCTTGCCGCCATCGCCCTTCCCAGTTATACGCAACATATGGTGAAAGCCAGGCGTGTAGCAGGGGCGACCTGCCTGATGGAAATGGCGCAGTTCATGGAGCGCCATTACACGACCAACATGTCTTACACCGATGCGGTGTTGCCCAACACCGCTTGTATACAGGAAGTGTCGGACCATTATGTGATCCGGGCGCCGGCTATCGCGGCTACCAGCTATACGCTTACTGCTACGCCAACGGGTACGCAGGCTTCAAAAGACACTTTGTGCGAAACGCTGAGTATCAATCAGGCGGGGGTGCGAAGCGTCACTGGAAGTGCTGGCAGCAACGTGAGCAAGTGTTTCTGATCAAGAAGGCCGGCCCGCAGATGTGGGCCGGCCTTCTTGATTTCTCTGGGAACGGGCATAAAAAAACCTGCCGTGAGGCAGGTTTTTTTTAATCTGGCGCCCGAAGTTGGACTCGAACCAACGACCCCCTGATTAACAGTCAAGTGCTCTAACCGGCTGAGCTATTCGGGCGAGGCGCACATTGTATTGATGTGCGCACCTGGGCGCAAGAGTGAATTTCACGCGCGATGGCCGTGCGTGCGGATGTCAGGTGCAGGGTGCAGGCGAACTGGATCTGGCGAGCCGTATGCGGCCCGTGTTGTTGATGATGATCTGGATCGACTGGCGGTTGTCGATGCAGGTTGTGATGGTGAGATTGCTGCCGGCGCTCCGTCCGTCGGGAAGGTAGCGGGCTTGGTTGCGGCCGGCCGACGAGGTGATACGGATGTCGTTGTCCGGGCTTCTTGTCTCGGTAGCAACTATGTGGCTTGGGTGGTCCGGTCTTCTGTTGCCATCGGAGTCCATGAACACCAGCCAGCCCGCTGTCCAGTCAGGCGTGGTGTGGCAGGTGCTTCCATTGGTGGAAGGGCAGGTCGCAACGATCGAGCGATGGGTGACCGCCCGACTCCTTGCCAGGTTCAGGTGCGCAACCAACAGGTTGTTGGCGGCGATGCCGCGCTGTCGTTTCAGCAGCTCGCTGAACGAAGGTGCAGCCAGCGCCAGGGTGATGGCGATGATGGAGGTGGTGACCAGCAGTTCGATCAGGGTGACGCCGGTGGAGCAGATGTACTGGGGCTGATGCCTGGGGCGCGGTGCTCTGGCCATGCTTCCTCCTTTGCCCGGTCCGGATGAAGAGAAGTGGCTATCGTTGTTCGAGACAAGGGCGCGCGTTATCAGACAGTTGCAGTACGAGTGGTAGGGAAGCTGCCCGGCCAGTTGTCATCCGGCGGCTCGCTATAATCGGCAAGTCCCGTTGTTGAAGCTGCCATGACCGACCGTTTCCAGCTCGTCTCCCCGTACTCGCCCGCAGGTGATCAGCCGGCCGCGATTGAAAAGCTCGTCGCCAACTTCGAGGCGGGGATCGCCAAGCAGACGCTGCTGGGGGTCACCGGTTCGGGCAAGACCTACACCATCGCCAATGTGGTGCAGCAGGTGCAGCGGCCGACCCTGGTGATGGCACCCAACAAGACCCTGGCAGCGCAGCTGTACGGCGAGTTCAAGGCGTTCTTCCCGCATAACGCGGTGGAGTACTTCGTCAGCTACTACGACTACTATCAGCCCGAAGCCTATGTGCCGTCTTCGGACACCTTCATCGAGAAGGACAGCTCGATCAACGAGCACATCGAGCAGATGCGTCTGGCCGCGACCAAGACGCTGTTGTCGCGCCCCGATGCGATCGTGGTGGCCACCGTGTCGGCGATCTATGGCCTCGGTGCGCCGGAAGACTATCTGTCGTTGCGGCTGATCCTGTCCACGGGCGAGCGCATCGATCAGCGTGATCTGATCAAGCATCTCACCCAGCTGCAGTACACCCGCAACGAATACGAGCTGCAGCGCGGCACCTTCCGTGTGCGCGGTGAGGTGATCGATGTGTTTCCCGCGGAGCTGGACAGCGAGGCATTGCGCATCGAGCTGTTCGATGGCGAGATCGAGCGGCTGGGGATGTTCGATCCACTCACCGGCGAAAGTCTGCGCAAGCTGCAGCGCTACACGATCTATCCGAAGACGCACTACGCGACCACGCGTGAGCGGGTGCTGGCGGCGGTCGAGACCATCAAGGTCGAGTTGAAGGAGCGTCTGGAACAGCTGTATGCGCAGAACAAGCTGGTGGAGGCGCAGCGGTTGGCGCAGCGCACCCAGTTCGATCTGGAAATGATGGCCGAGGTCGGCTACTGCAACGGCATCGAGAACTACTCGCGGCACCTCACCGGCAAGGCGCCGGGCGAGCCGCCGCCGACGTTGTTCGATTACCTGCCGGCCGATGCGCTACTGGTGATCGACGAATCGCATGTGACCATTCCGCAGATCGGAGCGATGTACAAGGGTGATCGCTCGCGCAAGGAGACGCTGGTGGAGTTCGGCTTCCGTCTGCCGTCTGCGCTGGACAACCGCCCCCTGCGTTTCGAGGAATGGGAGGCGCGCTCGCCACGCAGCATCTATGTGTCGGCCACGCCCGGGCCGTACGAGCTGCGCGAATCCGGCGAGGAAATCACCGAGCTGGTGGTGCGGCCGACGGGGCTGGTGGATCCACCGGTCGAGATCCGGCCGGTGGGCACGCAGGTTGATGATCTGATGTCCGAGTGCAATGCGCGGATCAAGATGGGCGATCGCGTGCTGGTCACCACGCTGACCAAGCGCATGGCGGAGAACCTGACCGAGTACCTGGGCGAGCACGGCATCCGCGTGCGCTATCTGCATTCGGATGTGGACACCGTGGAGCGTGTGGAGATCATCCGTGACCTGCGCCTGGGCAAGTTCGACGTGCTGGTCGGCATCAACCTGTTGCGCGAGGGCCTGGATATGCCAGAGGTGTCGCTGGTGGCGATCCTGGATGCGGACAAGGAGGGCTTCCTGCGTTCAACCGGCTCGTTGATCCAGACCATTGGCCGCGCGGCGCGCAACGTACGTGGCAAGGCCATCCTGTATGCGGACAAGATCACCCGTTCGATGCAGGCGGCCATTGATGAGACCGACCGGCGTCGGCAGAAACAGGTCGAGTACAACGAGGCCCATGGCATCGTGCCCAAATCGGTGGCGCGTGCCATCGTGGATATCCTCGAGGGGGCGCATGAGGAGTCCTCGCCCAAGTCCAGTGCCAAGGGCAAGGGGCGGCGTGTGGCCGAGCCGGAGGCCGACTATCTGCCGATGGAGCCGGCCAGGCTGGCCGCGCGGATCAAGGAGCTGGAGCAGCAGATGTACCAGCATGCGCGTGACCTGGAGTTCGAGGATGCGGCCCGTGTGCGCGACAAGATCCATCGCCTGAAAGAAGCCAATCTGGGCTGATCGCAGGCAATGTGAAAATTTTTTTGAAAAACTATTGTCCTTCCCGGATTGCAGGGTTAAGATACGCGCCCTCGCAACGACAAATTGTTGCTGAGAAGGGCGGTTAGCTCAGCGGTAGAGCACTACCTTGACATGGTAGGGGTCACAGGTTCGAACCCTGTACCGCCCACCACTAAGTACCTTAGATTGCAGGGAACAGTGGATAAGAAAAAAAGCCGGCCCAGTGCCGGCTTTTTTGTTGCCGCGGGCCGGGCTGCAGATCGTTCCTCGGCATCGCCAGCATACGGCTCTTTGCCGCAGCGCCCATGTTCCGTCGTCGAGCGGCTGTCAGGATCGGGTGGGGTGTGCTCTGACCTTGGGTGTCAGGATGCTCGGTAATCGTGCGGATGGGGTGTTCTACTTTCGTATCGTCCCCGTGCGGTTCCCGGATGTCTGTTTTCGTCTTTTGGGCCGCCATCATGTATGCCGGCGTTTCCTGCCAAGCCTCCATTATCTGTTGTGCTTGAAAGCCGGTTCGTCGGCCTTTCACCTTCATTGCGTCGCTCCGTCCCGGCACGCGGGTAGGTGCTTTACGTCTTCTGCTTTACCTGCATATCCGGGTTCCGGAGTTGTGGACTGCATCTCGTCTGCCGGGCGGTCAGGCCTTCCATACTGGAGTACGCCTTGACCGGCGTGCGAGGCGTCCTGCGGTCTAGGCGGTGGGTGATGACCTCCGTGTCATCGCACGGTACCCCAGAACATGCGGTAACCGTGTGTTGCGCGTGACCTGCGCGTTGCCGGGATCGTAAAAAATCTAGACGGGTCCTATGGAATGGAGATCGGGATTTGACCAGGAACAAATGGATTGCTCTGGCCCTCACTATCGTCCTGTTCGGCGTAGCCGGCTACATGGTGTCCGGGTATGTCGTGCTGTTGTTGCTCAAGGCCGATACCGCGAATTTCGGTGTACTGACCTACAAGCAATATCTCAACGCCTTGAGCGTGCCGCAGTGGGCGCCGTACGCCGCCAGGATACGGCTTGCCGGCTACATCGGATTTGGTGTCTGTGGTGCCTTGTGGGTCGCAACGGTCCTGATGCTGTTCCGTCCGCGCAAGCGCTCTCTGCATGGAGATGCACGGTTTGCCAGTGCATCGGACCTGGCCGCGCAGGGCATGTTCAAATCCGGCGGCACCGGACTGATCGTCGGCAAATTCGGGGGCAGGATTGTGCGTCTGCCGGGGCAGCAGTTTGCGATCCTGGCGGCGCCAACGCGCTCGGGAAAAGGCGTTGGCATCGTGGTTCCCAATCTCCTGGACTACGAGCAGTCCGTGGTGGTGCTGGACATCAAGCAGGAGAATTTCGATCTGACCAGTGGCTGGCGGGCAAGCCAAGGGCAGGAGGTATATCTGTTCAATCCGTTTGCCGAGGATCGCCGCACCCATCGCTGGAACCCGCTGACCTATGTTTCAGCCGATCCTGTGTTCCGGGTATCGGATCTGATGAGCATCGCGGCGATGTTGTATCCAGATGGCTCCGATGATCAGAAATTCTGGATCAGCCAAGCCCGCAATGCGTTCATGGCGTTCGCCTTGTACCTGTTCGAGAACCGCGATGACGAGCGGCGTTCCGGCTTTCCAGGCGCCAGCGGGGTTCCGACACTCGGCGCTATCTATCGGCTGTCTTCCGGTGACGGTACCGATCTCAAGCCTTACCTGAAAGGACTGGCGGCACGGCCGTTCCTCAGTGCCAATACGCGCTCGGCGTTCTCGAACCTGCTGTCCCAGGCTGACGAGACATTCGCCTCGATCATGGGAACGTTCAAGGAGCCGCTCAATGCCTGGATCAATCCGGTTCTTGATGCGGCCACCAGTGCGGATGACTTCCTGCTGACGGATCTGCGCAAGAAGAAGATGACGATCTACATAGGCATCCAGCCCAACAAGCTGGCTGAGAGCCGATTGATCGTGAATCTGCTTTTCAGCCAGATCATCAACCTCAACACCAAGGAACTGCCCCGGGGCAATCCGGAGCTCAAGTATCAGTGCCTGCTGTTGATGGATGAGTTCACTGCCATCGGGCGTGTGGACATCATTACTTCCGCGGTGGCGTACATGGCGGGCTACAACCTTCGTCTGCTGCCGATCATCCAGTCCATGGCACAGCTGGATGCAACGTATGGCAAGGACGTATCGCGCACCATCATCACCAACCACGCGCTGCAGATTCTGTACGCCCCGCGTGAGCAGCAGGATGCCAATGACTACTCCGAGATGCTTGGCTACACTACGGTGCGCCGTAAAAACGTCACCAAAGGCCGCGAGACCAGTCATAGCACCAGTGAAGAACGCCGGGCGCTGATGCTGCCACAGGAGCTGAAAGCCATGGGGGCGGAGGCACAGGTATTTCTGTATGAGGGCATTGCCAACCCGGTGAAATGCGAAAAAATCCGCTATTACCAGGATCGCTACTTCACATCCCGTCTATTGCCCCGGGTGATTGCGCCGGTACTGACGCTCTGAAGCGGAGTTTTCCTACGCTCGCGTACAGGGTCAGCGGCTTGTCTTAGGTGATCATCTTGAAACTGTGCGCCAGTCGATTGACGTTCATCTTCCCGGAAGGCAGATTCTGTTCAACCGCAAGACGGCGGGTGACATAAAACCGTCGCGCGGTTCTGCTGGATGCTCTGGGGGAGTGATGAGGCAGGGAAGTCAGGGGCCATGCCGCCTGTTGAATATTTTTCCCGTGATACGGAGATCACCTTTTCGTATGCACACCCGTCTTGGCCTGCCGGAATCATCCCTGGTCCGCTGTCCGTAGATGACTTGAAGTTGATTGCCCTGCGATTCCCTGGGAAGGATCCGTCGCGCCTTTTCCCTTGTAGTTCGATCTTTCCATCCGCGCTGGCGAATGGGTAACGAGGTGAATGTGAAGCGTCTTCTTCAGAATATTTTTGTGCTGACAGCGACAGGTCTGATGCTGGCCGGCTGTGGCACGACGCCTGCCCGGGATTTTGGCGGGCGCTGGCAACCGGTAAACCGTTTCGCCAGTACGACGCAGGAGATCCCGCTTTACAGCAGCTATGTGTACCAGGCGACGCCAATGGACGGCACGCTCAAGGCCATGCTTGAGCGTTGGGCCAAGGATGCGGGAATGACCTTGGATTATCGGCTCAGCTCCGATTACACCTTGCATGGTGCGGTCTCGAGGATCGGTACTACCAATCCACACGAGGCCATGACTGACGTCACTGCCGCCTATGCGATGCAGGGGGTGTCTGTTTCGATCGTGGGTAACAGCATCGTGGTGCAAACCGTGACCCAAGGGGCTGCACCGGTCGCGTCGACGGCCAGTGGGCCGCTTCATAACGGAAGCTGACGCGGCACTGCAAGCAGCGAACCCGGTGTGCCCACGCTACGCGTACAGCGCATCCCTCTTGATGGCCATGCAGCACGGATGAATCCATGTTCGGTAGAAAGGATGCAGGCAGCAGTCAGAAGGTCGATCACGCAGTGGCCAAGGCCGTCAGCTACGAGTTGACTGTTGCCGATATGGCACGACGCAGCGAGCGTCGCGCCTGGCGGGTGGCGAGCGTCTCGTTGCTGATGTCATTGGCACTGGTCGGCGGCTATTACTACATGCTGCCGTTGAAGGAAAAAGTGCCCTTCCTGGTGATGGCCGATGCCTACACCGGCACTGCCACCGTAGCCCGGCTGAGCGGCACCTTCCAGGGTGAAACCATTACCGCCCATGAAGCGATCAATCGCAGCAATGTGGCCCAGTATGTATTGGCGCGCGAGTCGTTCGATTCGGCGGTCATGGGACTGCGGGACTGGGACCTAGTGTTCACCATGTCGTCCGAACCGGTGGCTGCCACGCAGCGGCAACGCTATGCGAACAATAATCCGCAGAACCCGGTTTACGTATACGGCGTCAACAAGGCGATACGGATCAAGATCCTGAGCATCACCCCGTTGGGTGCCGAACCCGATGGTGGCTTCCGAGGCGCTTCGGTACGCATCCAGCGTAGCCTGCTGGACAAGAACACGGGTGTTGCGCAATTTCTCGACAACCAGCTGGTCACGATGCGGTTTGAGTATCGCACTGATCTGGCGCTGTCCGAACACGACCGCGTACTGAATCCGCTCGCTTTTCAGGTGACCGAATACCGGGTTGACAACGACTACGCGCGCGGTGTGCCGGTACCGGATGACGCGGCGATGGCTCCTTCATCCCTGCAGGCGTCGATGCACGCCAATTACGATCCGACCTCTTCCGAGGCAGCCACCCTGATCGATCCGGCTGCGGGTCAGCCGGGTTCCCTGCCGGCTCAACCCGCGCCGGGCCACTCCATGCCCCAGGGAGCCGCCGGGCAAGTCATGCCAGGGATGGTGCTGCCAGGCCACGTCGCACCACCGCAATCGGAGCGGCCGCGTGGCCAAGGAATTTCCACCGGAACTGCTGAGGGAGTTGGCAACCGATGAGTAGTGCAAGAGTTTGGTGGACCATCCTGGTCCTGTTGCCGATGTTGGCCGGGTTCAGTGCTCCGGTTGCAGCGCAGGCGGTGCACCAGTACGAATACGAGAAGGACCGCATCTATCCGGTCCGTACCGGATTGGGGCTGACGACACAGATCGAACTCAGTCCCCACGAGAAGATCCTCGACTACAGCACCGGTTTCAGCAATGGCTGGGAGCTGACGCGTCGTGAGAACGTGTTCTATCTGAAGCCTAAAAATATCGATGTCGACACCAACATGATGGTGCGCACCGAAACCCATTCCTACATCTTCGAATTGAAGGTGGTCGCGACCGACTGGCGCCAGCTTGAACAGGCGCGGCGGGCCGGCGTGCAGTACAAGATCACCTTCAACTATCCCGGCGGCACCGAGTTCAGTGCGGCCCGGCAAGCTGTTGAGGAAGAGCTCCAGCCGCTGGTGAGTGCGGAGCTGGCCAAGGACCGTCACTACAATTTCGATTACGCGTATTCCACACGTAGCGCGAAGAAAATGGGTTGGCTGATTCCAGTCAATGCCTATGACGATGGACGCTTCACCTACCTGAGGCTGCCTGTGTCGCCGCAGTATAAAACCGGTATTTTCCCCGCGGTGTTTGGTCGCGAGACCGAACATGGCGAGGATTTTGTCGTCAACACCACGGTCGAGGGCAATGCGCTGATCGTGCACGGAACCTATCCCTACCTGGTGATCCGTCATGGTGACAGCGTGGTGGGCTTGCGAAGGAACGTGAAGAAATGAGCCAGCACACTATCCCCGGCAATGCGGCGGACAATGCGCGCGATCAGGGCGGCGAGAGCGCACCGGAAGTCATCGATTCAACCTCGAGCAATCCCTATTACGGTAGGGCATACGCCGAGTCAGCCCCGGATCTTGACGCCGCCGCACCGAAGTTGCGCTCGGCCGAAGAGCAGCGCTTGAATCGCAAGGCGCTGTTTTTTCTGGGCAGCATTGTGGTGCTGCTCATTTCCATGGGCTTCCTGCTGCTGCGCAAATCCAGGGATGATCAGCAGTTGCCGGCCAAGGTCAATGAGACGGCGCGCGTATCCACGCCGGAACTGCCGACCGCGCCGCCGTTGGAACAGCAGGTGCAGGCTGCTCCCATTCCAATGTTGCCGCCGTTGCCACCGCAGGAGTTGCCGCGCGCGCCGGCAATGTTCGCTGCCCCGTCTGCGATACACGACTCCAGCAGTGGCCCGAGCCTGATGGACCGGCGTATGGGATCGGTCGGGGGCATGGGCAGTGGCGATGGGCAGGGTGCTAACGGCGGTGCGTCCGCGGGGATGGACGACTACACGCGCGCGATGCTGGCGCAACTACCCGGCAACCAGCCGCCACAAGAGGCCAAAGTGCGTCGCGGCCCGGACGTGGAAGATGTTTCCAGTGCCAGTTTCCTCCGTAGTCCGGATGCGCTGCTCGTACGTGGTACGTACCTGCGCTGCGTACTTGAAACCCGCATCATCACCGATGTGCCAGGTTTCACCTCCTGCCTCCTGACCGAGCCGGTGTATTCCATCAATGGCCGCAGCCTGCTGTTGCCAAAGGGCTCGAAAATCTACGGCGCCTATGGCGGTGGTCCCAGCGGAGAGCGTGTCGCGGTGGTATGGGACCGCATCACCACTCCCAATGGTATCGACGTGGCCATGTCCAGTCCGGGGGTTGACCAGCTCGGTGGAGCCGGTCACCCGGGCCAGTACAGCGCACACTGGGGCAGCCGCATCACCTCCGCGCTGATGATCAGTCTGCTTGCCGATGCCTTCAAATATGCCGCTGCCGAACATGGCCCGGAATCGACAACGATCACCAACAGCGGCCTGGCCATCCAGTCACCTTATGAAAGTGCCACGGCACGCACCATGGAGCGACTGGCCAATGAGGCGCTGAGTCAGCGTCGGCCACCCACTGTCACCATCAACCAGGGTGTTGTGGTCAGTGTCTACGTGGCCAAGGACGTCGATTTCAGCGACGTGCTGCCCATGCGCCGCTGACGTCAGGGATCGATCATGGATGTCGAAGTGACGCCGATTGCTGATGTTTCCAGTGAATTCCTCAGATACCAGTACGAGGTCTTGGGCATCGACCAGTACATGGCTTCGTCCGAGGTGACGGAAATCTGCATAAACCGTCCGGGCGAGGTGTATCTGGAGACGCGTGAGGGATGGCAACGTGTGGAGGTTCCCACGCTGAGCTTTGAGCGTGCGCGCCAGTTCTGCACCGCCGTGGTCAACGAAAGCAATACCGGACAGCGCATCACCGACACCGATCCGGTGGTGTCATTGACGTTCCCCACCGGCCAGCGCGCCCAGTTCGTGATCCCGCCGGCCTGCGACGCCGGCAAGGTTTCCATCACCATCCGGTTGCCGTCCCGGCACACCAAGACGTTGCAGCAATACCAGCAGGAAGGATTTTTCGACCAGATCCTGGACCAGGGTTCGACATTGAACGAGCAGGATCGTGAGTTGCTCGAACTGCGCCACGCGCGCAATTACGCCGAGTTCTTCCGGCGTGCCGTGCTGTATCGCAAGAACATCGTGGTCTCAGGGGCGACCGGCAGCGGCAAGACCACGTTCATGAAATCGCTGGTCAACCATATTCCCGCCACTGAGCGCCTGGTGACGATCGAGGATGCGCGCGAACTGTTCATCAGCCAGCCCAATGTCGTCCATCTGCTGTACTCCAAGGGCGGGCAGAGTGCCAGCAATGTCACTGCCAAGAGCTGTATGGAGGCCTGCCTGCGCATGAAGCCCGAACGCATCATCCTGGCCGAATTGCGCGGCGATGAAGCGTTCTACTTCATCCGCAACTGTGCATCGGGCCATCCCGGCTCGATCACCAGCTGCCACGCGGGCAGTCCGGAGCAGACCTGGGACCAGCTCGCATTGATGGTCAAGGCGTCGGTGGAAGGCTCTGGACTGGAGTTTTCGGTGATCAAGCGCTTGTTGATGATGACCATCGACGTCGTCGTGCATATCAAAGCCCACGCCGGCAGCCGCTACATCACCGGCATCGACTTCAACCCTGAACGTGCATTTTCCCAGGCCGAAGTGAGCGCTCCGATATGACTTGCCAGAAGATGTGCTGCGTTGTCGCAACGGGTCGTGCCGCACGCTACTGCCAGGCGCAGTTCGTAGTCAGCGGGAGGGGGCGCTGATGCTGCCGGGTATGGAAATGCTGGCGTGTCCGGAAATGGCCGTGCCGATGGATGTGATGAGGCACGTGGTCGAGGTTGAATCCTCGCGTAACCCGTATGCCATCGGCGTGGTTGGCGGGGTGTTGGCGCGCCAGCCGCGGCAGTTGGACGAGGCCCTCGCGACCGTAAGGATGCTCGAACAACAGGGCTACAACTTCTCGGTCGGCCTGGCCCAGGTGAATCGCTACAACCTGGCCAAATACGGGCTGGATTCCTATGAAAAGGCCTTCCAGCGCTGTCCCAATCTGCAGGCCGGCTCACGCATCCTGGCCGAGTGCCACAGGCGCTCAGGCAACGACTGGGGCAAGTCCTTCAGCTGCTACTACTCGGGAAATTTCACCACCGGCTTTCGGCACGGCTATGTGCAGAAGGTGTTTGCGTCCATTGCCGGTGAACGCGTAGGTGGCGGAGCCACGGCAGTGGGAGTCACCCCGATCAATGTGGTCAGTCGGCAGTCGCAGCGGCGGCGGGGCGATATTTCCCGTCATCCGCGAGGTACCGGAGAAGCGAGCGACGTGGTCAGTGCACGGGTTGCGTCTCCATCAGCGGCAGCGGCAGCGGCGCTGGCAGATGGTCAGGCCGCCGGCACAGATCCTGACCGCGCCTACGAGAGGTATCCGTCTACCGGCGCAATGGTGCGTGGCGGGCTGGCTCGCGCCGGCGATGTCGCGTTGTCGCGGGGAGTGCTGGAGGCGATGGACCCTGTGGTGCAGCAGCCGGTATCTATCGCACAGCCTTCTTCCGCTCCGCCGGCAGCAGCGCAGCTGCCGGGTGCTCCGGTGCTGTTGCGACCGTGGAGCGCGCGGAATCCATCGCAGGCGGAACCGGCGCAGACCGATCCGGCCACGGCGATGCCTGCCGCCAATATTCCCGTGGGGGATTCAGCCTTCGTGTTCTGACGAAGTTGTGGCACGGCCAGCCACACGGTATGGCCGATTCAGTTGTTTTGGACCATCGACAAGGAAATCATCAATGAAGCGTACTTCTCTCGATTCCGCCAACGTCCAGCGCACGCTGAAGACCCTGCTGATGGCAATGGTCTTCGCTGGTGTGGTCTTTGTGCCGGACGTATTTGCCCAGGCAACCAATTTTGGAGGCGCTGACAAGAAGGTCTGCGGCTTCTTCAACAACATCAACGGCCTGCTCAACCTGGCCTCCATCGCCGTGGTGACTATCGCGGTGATCTTCGCCGGCTATCAGATTGCCTTCGCCCATAAGCGCATTGCCGATGTGGCGCCGATCCTGATCGGGGGCCTACTGATCGGCGCGGCCGGCCAGATCGCCAAGATGCTGCTGGGCGACAGCAGTGGCACCTGTGCCGCCACCACCATGCTGATCGACGTGGTCCAGCATTACCGTGCATAAGAATGTGCTGTTCCGGGGGTGTACGCGCCCGCCCATGTTTCTGGGCGTGCCGTACGTCCCCTTCTTTCTGGTGGCCGGTGGCCTGCTGCTGTTGGGCATGTATTTCAACATGTGGCTGCTGCTGTTGATTCCGCTCGCCATTTTTGTGATGCGGCATATGGCCAAGCGTGACGAAATGATTTTCCGGCTGATTGGTCTACGCCTGCATTTCAAATTCAAGGCGCGCAATCTGCAGCAGCACGATGGCATGTGGGTGTTTTCGCCCAACCACTATCGCAACAGACCACCGCCGTCATCCTCCGGTGACAGGTAACAAACCGTGCAGGCGACCCCTTCGTCGCCTGCACGGTGCGGCAGGTAGACCCCTTTCGCGGTACCTCAACGGAAGCCGTTCATGTTCAGCCCCGACACCTCCATCAGTGAATTCATCCCCCTCTCGTCGCACGTGGCGCCGACGGTCGTAAAGACCACAGGCGGGGATTTTCTGCTGACGTGGCATCTGCAGGGGCTGCCCTTCGTAGGCCGCGAGGATTGGGAACTGGAGCACCGCCACAACACCTTCAACCGGTTGTTGCAGACCCTGCGTGCCCCCGATTTCGTCAACGTGGCGTTCTGGGTGCACGACATCCGCCGTCGGCGCCAGCTCACCTCGCGAAGCCGGTTCGGCCAGCGTTTTAACCAGGAAGTGTGCGACCAGTACATGGACATGCTTTCGGCGCAGCGGATCATGCAGAACGAGTTGTACCTGACGATGCTGTACCGCCCGGTGGTGGCGGGCAAGCGGCTGATGGACAAGTCCTCGGACGTCGTCAAGCTGCAGGCCGAACAGGATCAGGCGGTTGCCACACTGCTGGAAATGGCGGGCAACGTCGAGGCGGTCATCCGTGATTACGCGCCGTACCGCATGGGTATGTATGAAGCGAAAAACGGCCAGGTATTCTCCGAAACCCTGGAGTTCTTCGGCTACCTGCTCAATCGCATCGACGAGCCGGTGCCGGTGCTGTCGGCCCCGGTCAAAGACTACCTGCCGGTCAGCCGCCACATGTTCTCGGCCAAGACAGGTGATTTTGTGGTCAGTACGCCCCACGGCATCAACCACTTCGGCGCCATTCTCAACATCAAGGAATATGCCGATGGGACGTATCCCGGAGTACTCAATGGACTGAAGTATCTCGATTTCGAGTATGTCATCACCCATTCGTTCAGTCCGATGGGGCGGCAGGATGCGCTCAAGGTGCTGGACCGCACCAAGGGCATGATGATTTCCTCCGGTGACAAGGCGGTAAGTCAGATCATCGAGTTGGACCAGGCGATGGATCAGCTGTCATCGGGCAACTTCGTGCTGGGCGAATACCATTTCATCATCGCGGTCTATGCCGACAGCCAGGAAAAGCTTTCCCACAACATTGCCGCGACCCGCGCCGAACTGTCCAATGCCGGTTTCGTGTCAACCAAAGAGGACCTCGCGGTCACCTCGGCGTTCTATTCACAGTTACCCGCCAACTGGCGCTATCGCACCCGCTTGGCCAACGTCAGCTCGCTGAATTTCCTCGGGCTGTCGCCGCTGCACAACTTCGCCACCGGCAAGCCGCACAACAACCCCTGGGGCGATTGCGTGACCACGCTGCAGACCACCAACGGGCAGCCGTACTACTTCAATTTCCATGCCACGCATCCTTCGGAGAATTCGCTCGGCGAGAAGGCCATTGCCAACACCATGGTCATTGGCAAGTCCGGCACCGGCAAGACGGCGCTGATCAACTTCCTGCTCAGCCAGGTGCAGAAGTACGAACCGTCGCCGACCATCTTCTTCTTCGACAAGGACCGCGGCGCCGAGATCTTTGTGCGCGCCTGTGGCGGCAACTATCTGGCGCTTGAGAACGGGGCATCGACCGGATTCAACCCTTTCCAGTGCGAGAACACCGAAAGCAACGTGCAGTTCCTGGCCGACCTGATCAAAGTGCTGGCCGGCAAGCGCGAATACAGCGCCCGCGAGGAAGATGACATCTACCGCGCGGTGGCGAGCATGCTCGACACGCCGATGCACCTGCGCAGCATGACCAACTTCCAGAAAAGCCTGCCCAACATGGGCGATGACGGCCTGTACGCACGCCTGCGCCGCTGGACATCGGGCAACTCACTGGGCTGGGTGTTCGACAATCCGGTCGATACCGTGGACCTGGGCAAGGCAAGCATCATCGGTTTCGACTACACCGACATCATCGACAATCCTGAAGTGCGTGTACCGGTCATCAATTACCTGTTGCATCGCTTGGAATCGCTGATCGATGGGCGCCCGCTGATCTACGTTATGGACGAGTTCTGGAAGATCCTCGATGGCGAGGGAGGGCTGAAGGAATTCGCCAAGAACAAGCAGAAGACCATCCGTAAACAGAATGGGCTGGGCATCTTCGCCACCCAGAGTCCGGAAGATGCGCTCAAAAGCGACATCGCCGCCGCGCTGATCGAGCAGACCGCTACGCTGATCCTGCTGCCCAATCCCAATGCCAGTCGCTCGGACTATATCGACGGACTGAAACTGACCGAAGCCGAATTCAAAGTGGTCACCGCTTTGGATGAGCGCTCACGCTGCTTTCTGGTCAAACAGGGCCATGCCGCCAGTGTGTGTCAGCTCAATCTGCGCGGTATGGATGACATCCTCTCGGTTATTTCCGCCTCCACCGACAACATCGAGGTGATGCATCGCGTCCTGCTGGATGTCGCGGAACGGGAGAACGTGGCAAAAGCTGACCTCAGTCCCGAGCAGTGGCTGGACGAGTTCTACAAGAGGCGAAAAGGCTCAGGGAAAGCACATTCGCCCCGAAACGAGGTCGCAATTTGATTCATTGCGGAATTTCATAAACCCACGATCAGAAGATCCCTGTTTTGGAGAACGTCATGAAACGATCGGGAAGGAGTAATTCGAATCTTCAATCGCATCACAGCGGGGTGGCAATTGTTTTTGGAGTCGCGCTGGCACTTGGGGCTGTCACCGCCCATTCGCAACAGGCGGTCGTGGAAGTGGGTCCTAGTTTTGGGCAGCAAATTTTAAATCAGATCAATACCTACCGTGCCCAGATCCAGCAAGCGGCCCAGTACATCAAAGACAACACTCAATGGGCTACCGACTGGGCACAGACATTACGGGAATACCAAGAGGCGCTGGTGACGGTACAGGGGATCATCAATTCGTTCGGATTGCCTGATGCTGCGCCGCTGACGCCGGTGGCTCCCAACTACCTGGTCGCTGAGACCTGTGGCAAGGATGCGGATCTGAAGGGCTGGTTGAGCTCAGTCGTGTTCGGCTCCGGCGGTGACTGGAAAAGCCAGCAGACCCAGATTTGCGTGAACATTCGCATGATGCAGAACCGAAAATATAATGAATCGGTGGATTTCATGCTTACTACCGCCCCGTCGTTCCTCAACAGTCTTGACCGGATTGCCAGCCTGCGCCTTCTGAGCAACAGGCGTGGCGACATGGACGCGGTCGTAAACGATTCGCTGCGTACCGCCAACGAAATCAATGCGGCGGCCAAAAATTTCGAGGCGCGCATGAAGTCCTATGACGCCTACATCGAGGTCATGGAGGCCAACCAGAAGCTGATTGCGCATAGGGCGATGAAAGGCCCGTCGTCGTTGGCCGGTGATCTGGTCAAGACGGCCGCACTGAAGACGGCGCTGAGCATCGACTGAGAGCTCAGCGGATGAGCCGGGACATCGTCAGCAGTGGCGACGAAAAGCGGTCTGATGGAACTAATCAGGAATGACAGGAATGAATGTCCGATCGATTGAGAGCTTTGATTTAACCGGCGGGTTGCAGGACCTGCTGGGCCATGCCATACGCATGCAGTCGATCGGGGATTTTGCGTTTTTCCGATTCATCCTGACTTACCTGCGTAAGCGCATCGATGCGTTCAGCATCGAGCTGCTCGGCAATATGATGGCCTGGGTAGGCGGCATCGCACTGACCTTGATGACGCTCTGGGTGTTGCTTCAAGGCTTCCGGATCGTCACCGGGCAAAGCCGCGACTCGATGATGGTTCTTGTCACCAATATGGCGCGGGCTGCATTTATCGTGAGTGTGGCTACCAGCATGGCCATGTTCGGCGGCAGTCTGAAGCAGTTTATAACCAAGGACGTAAGAGACGAGATCACCTGGGTTGTAACCGGCAAGAACGAGTCGCCGGACGAACAGATCGACAAGAGCCTGGCTTGGATGCAGGTGGCGCTCTCAAGCGTCGATGCGATCAAGGTGCTGGACGATGACAATCTGCGCGACGACAAGAACCGGGCATTGTTGGCCATCGGTCTGGGCACCGGTGGGCCTGCGGTGACTGCCGGGTCGATGTTGTTGCTATATGAGGTGGCGATCGCGCTCTTCATCGGCTTGGGGCCGCTTTTCATCCTGTGTTTGCTGTTCGATCAGACCAAGCAGCTGTTCCAGCGCTGGCTCTTCTATGGACTGGGGACGATGTTCTCGATGGCGGTCTTGGCCGCGATGGTGTCGATCGCACTCGACATGGTCATTCGCGTGTCCGCCGCGTTCTGGACCAGTGCACTGGTCGACAAGTACCTGTTGGATGTGGCGACTGGTGGTGGTTTGAGCAGCCAAGCGATGCAGCAGGGCGGCATGGGGCTGATCCTCACCACATTGATCCTGACCGCCCCCCCGATGGCCGCCATGTTTTTCCAAGGAACGTTGGGAAGTTTCATGGCGTATTCGCAGATAGGTGGTGGTGCGGCTGGTACGCCGAGTGCCGATGGTCGTCCGCCGGGTAGCTATACGCCATCTTCGCCGAATAAGGCACACGCAGATGATGGAGGGCGCCGTGAAGCTGACGGCGGAAGCAGGATGATTCTACCCCAGAATAATGCAGCGGTAGCTCCGGAAACGGGGCTCCGGGCCGCACCTCGCAATACTGGAAACTGAAGGAGATTTAGCATGTTTTCTATATCGCGTGCGTTTTTCTTTATCCTTCTGCTGTTGGTATCAGTCGCGACATATGCGGAAGGACCATGTCCGCCTGGGCAGTATCCGGTCGGAGGGCAGGGGGTGCTTGGTTGTGCTCCAATTCCGAGTGGAGCATCAGGCGCAGTCGGGCCAAGGGCCACAGGGCGCTGGATCAAAACGTGGGGAGTGATTTCAGTCTCCCGTAGCGGCGATATGGGGGCTTCAGTGGGTCAAAGGTCTAAGAGAACAGCTATATCTGAAGCTCAGCAGCGTTGCGCGACCTATGGTGCGAAGGATTGCAGTGTGTTCGCTAGTTATAAGAACCAGTGCATTGCGTACGGAATAGCCCAAGGAGGGCGAAAAATTAGATCGAATACGGCGGCTACAAAAGAGGTGGCCGTCCAGCGTGTGCAGGAAATGTGCGCGAAGGATGGATTGGTGGAATGCGAAATAAAGTACACAGATTGCTCTGAACCTATTTTCGAAAAATTTTAAACAGTTGGCAGCGTGATTTTTGATTATTGCTGAGTAGTGGGCTGTATTTTATTTGGTCTTATTTTAGTGAGTTTGTTTTCTATCGTTAGCTGTCTATTGGTGTTCCTTTCTCCGATCTGCTGAGGTTATTGCTCAAATTGTAGCAGTTCCACGGTGCCAGTGGCGATACCTTTGATATTTCAGTGGTGTGGTGGTTGTTGTCCGTTGCATTCTGGATCGGCGAAATTTTCGGAGATTTCCGATTGGATGTGGCGACTGGTGGTGGTTTGAGCAGCCAAGCGATGCAGCAGGGCGGCATGGGGCTGATCCTCACCACATTGATCCTGACCGCACCCCCGATGGCCGCCATGTTTTTCCAAGGAACGTTGGGAAGTTTCATGGCGTATTCACAGATTGGCGGTGCGGCAGGCGCGCAGCCCGGCCCGCAGGGGCAGCCACCGGGCTCTTACTTGCATCAAGCTCCTGAAAATAACCGTGGCAGTAGTGGAGGAGGCGGCAGTGGTGCAGCTGACATTTCGCGGGCATCAATGCCCATTTCCTCTCCCGCCTCTACCGGGGGGCAGGCAGGTCGGCGTGGAATGGCGAGTAACGATTAATGGGGTAATCCCCCCGGCTGTTAG
>NZ_LLXS01000029.1:0-36607 GCF_001431585.1 Stenotrophomonas pictorum JCM 9942
GCCCGCCCCCACCACCAGCACCCTGGACGGACGGATGGTGCCGGCGGCCGTGGTCAGCATCGGAAAGAACCGCGGCGCCAGCTGCGCGGCGATCAAGGTCGCCTTGTAGCCGGCCATGCCGGCCTGGGAACTGAGCACATCCATGGCCTGCGCACGCGTGGTGCGCGGCAATTTTTCCAGCGGAAAAGCCTGCAACTGGCGGGCCTGCAGTGCGTCGGCGCGCGCGGGATCGGCCTGCGGCTGCAGCATGCCCACCAGCACCGCGCCGGGCTTGAGCCGGGCGATGGTCGGCGGTGGCGGTGCCTGTACACACAGCACCACATCGGCCGATTCCAGCGCATCGCTGATCTGCGCACCGGCCTCGCGATAGGCCTGGTCGGTGAAACCGGCAGCGCTGCCAGCTCCGGGATGGACATGCACCCGGGCACCGGCGGCCAGCAGTTTCCTGACGGTTTCCGGCGTGGCGGCCACCCGCCGCTCGCCCTGTGCAGCTTCTTTCAACACGCTTACATCAACGGCCATACCCGTCCCCGATGCGCAGTCATCTGCCGCCCCGGATCGTAGCAAAGCCGCCGCCGGTGAAGGGAATCAGTGCAGCGTGGCGGTCTGCGGATCGAGCCGGTCGATCACGCCCTGCATCGCGCTGTCGAAGGCGCCATCGTCCATGTGCGGGCGCAGCCGCTCCAGCCGCACCATCACCGCCAGTTCCTCCGGCGAAGCCACACAGAAACGCACCCCGCGGCGGTTGACGAACAGCAGTCGCGAGGAGATCGGACTCACCCACGACAGCTTGCCGGCCTGGACCTTGCCATCCTTGTCGACGAAATCCAGCCAGGTGCCGATTTCCATATGACGGAAGCGGTCGGCATCGGTGTGGTCGAAATCCTGCGCGTGCGCGGCTCCGCCCAGTTCGATGGCCGGATTCTCCGGGGCCGGCGGAGTGGGCAAGGCCACCTGCGGCAGTTCCGGCAACGGCCGCTCCAGTTCCGGACGGGCCTCGGCGATGGACTGCAAGGTGTCATGCAGCGCGTCGATGGCCACCACACTGGCCTCGCCGTGCAGACCGACGCTGGCAAACACCTTGCGCAACACCGGCTGACTGGTCTGCAGCCACAGCTTGCCAACGATATGCCGGCGCGCCTCGGCCACTTCTTCGAGCATCGTATCGGCCAGCGCCAGCGCCTCGTCGATACCCTCGCCGCTCTCGCCTTCGCGCAGCAGGCTCAGGGTCAGGTGATGACTCCACGGCTGGCGCAGGAAATCGGCGATGGCACCGGGCAACGGCGCGCCGGCCAGACGCTTTTCCAGCTCGGCGGCAGCACGGGTACGCGCCAGTTCCAGCTTTTCCTGGCCGCGCTGGGTCTCGGCCGCACGACGCTCGGCGATTTCGATACGCCGGCGGTGCTGGCCCAGGAAGTCGCGGAATTCTTCTTCCAGGGTCAGGAAGATGGCCAGGTTCTCGTTGAACTCGGCAATCAGGCGTTCGATGATCTCCTCGACCTTGCCCATCAGCACCCGCTCGGCCGGGCTTTCGCCGGTATTGCCCTCACAGGCTTCGGCCAGTGAATTGAGCAGCTTGCGCGCCGGGTGGGTCTTCTGCACGAACATCCGCCGGTCCAGCAGCGCCACCTTGACGAACGGCACCACCAGACGGCCGATGAGTTCGCGCGAGCGGCCTTCCAGCTCACGCTCGTCCAGCATCACGTCGAACAGCATGCCGACCAGATCGATCGCATCCTCGTCCTGCGGGTCCAGCCGGGCCTGGCTCGGGTCCACGCCCAGCTGGGTGGCACCGGACAGCACCTCGCTCTTCAGGCGCTGCGCCAGCGACTCGCCGTCCTCGCCCACCGCCGCACGCAGCGTGGCACTGGGGGTGGCCTGCAGCAGCGACAGCACCGACATCATTTCGCGCTGGCTCAGCGGCCGTTGCTGGCCGACCGCCACCTGCGCGGCCGCGGTGGCGTCCTCGCGTACGTGGCGGGTCTGCGCCAGCAGTTCCTGCAGCGCTTCCAGCAATACGGCAGGGCTCGCGGGACCGGCGCTTGGCTCGCCATGACCAGCGCCATATCCGCTGGACTCGGCGGCCGACATCGCACCGCGCCGCTGGCTCCAGCGATCGACAAACCGGCGCGCCCACGCCGGGGCCTGCTGCGGATCGTAGAGGTCCTCTCCGGTCTCCGCGGCAGACGCCGACGGTACCTGCGCGGCCGGCCGCGGCGCGGCGCGGCGCGGCTGTGAAATCTCCGGCATGACGCCGGCCTGCGCCAGCTGCTCGTCCAGGCTCTGGTAGACCTTGCCGATCATGTGCGCGAACTCGCGCTCGCACAGCTTGATCAGCACCAGACGCACTTCCGGCGCCAGATCACAGGTGGAAAACGCCTCGTGCACGGCCACACCGATGTGCTCGGCACCAATGGGGTTGGTATCGGCATCGAGTTCGGCAACGCCCCCGATCCAGGCCAGGCGGCGGTCGATCCGGGCCAGCACCGGCTTCCAGTCGCGCAGCAGCACGGTGGCGAAATTGCGCACCGCCAGCCGCGATTCGAGCACATGTTCGGGTACCAGACTCAGCCCACCCTCGGTCTGACCGGCCAGTACGCTTTCAGCCGATTGAACGGTACCCGCCTCCAACGCATCCCACGCCTTGCGCAGATGGGTGTTGAACAGGGTGACAATTTCCTCCCGGCGACGACGCAGTTCACGCATGCCGTCCAGGAACAACAGCTGGGATGCGCCGGCACCTTCCGCGCGATCGAACAGGGCATCGTCAAAACCGGCCAGCACTTTGCCGAAAGAGGCCCCCAGCGCAGGCAGCACGGCGTTGCGCACCTGCACCAGCAGCGCCCGGTTTTGCCCGGAGTGCCCGGACGGATGCGGATTGGACATCATGCGCAACAGCTCCACACCCGGACAAACGCTCGGTTGTTGGGTATCAGATAAGAGTGGACGGACGCTATCCCTGTTTCCGCCCGCACATGGTAGGCGGGAAAGCTGAACAGGGTCAGTGATGGAGTGCGCACTTCGTACCTCGTGACCGGCGTCCCGGTATGGAGTGCCATGCTAAGCGGCACGCCGGTTGTTGGCGAATCTGCGCACATTCAGCCATGCGGACGCAGTGCACAGAATTGGCGGGCAGCCCGTCACAACCGGCCCCGCGGGCCCCGACGTCTATAATCGATGGCCGTTTTCCCTGTCTGAGCCCCCATGCCCGACAACTGCTTCCTGCAAGCGCTGGACCAGCGCCGCTCGGTTCCCTCACGGCTGCTGGAGGCCCCCGCTCCGGACGACGCCACCGTGCTGCGCATGCTGCAATCGGCGGTCCGCGTACCCGACCACGGCAAGCTGGTGCCGTTCCGTTTTCTGCGCCTGCGCGGCGATGCCCGTCACAGTCTGGGCGAATTCCTCGCCCGCCGCAGCCGCGAGCGCAACCCGCAGGTGGCCGAGGCCGCGGTGGAGAAAGACCGTCTGCGCTTCTCGCACGCCCCGTTGATCATCACCGTGATCGCGCGGCTGCAGGAGGACAAGGTGCCACCGCAGGAGCAGCTGCTCACAGCCGGCTGCGTCTGCTTTGCGCTGCTGCAGGCCGCCCAGGGCTTCGGCTTCGGTGCGCAGTGGCTGACCGCCTGGATGGCCTATGACGCGGAAGTGGCGCGATATCTGGGTCTGACCGAAGACGAGCGCATTGTCGGCTTCATCCATATCGGTACACCGAAGCTGCAGGCACCCGAACGCGACCGCCCCGATCCGGCGGTGCTGCTGCAGGACTGGCAGGCGTGAACGCAGCCGCCGTGCCGCAACCGCTGTACCTGATCGATGCCAGCATCTACATCTTCCGCGCCTGGCATTCGATGCCGGACGACTTCCAGGACAGCCAGGGCTGGCCGGTCAATGCGGTACATGGCTTTTCCCGTTTTCTGCTGGACCTGCTCGAACGCGAGCGTCCACGGCACATCGCCGTGGCGTTCGACGAGGCGCTGGACAGCGGCTTCCGCCATCAGCTCTACCCCGCTTACAAGGCCAACCGCGATCCGGCCCCGGAAGAACTGCGCCGCCAGTTCGCCCACTGCAAGGCACTGTGCGCCGCGCTGGGCCTGAACGTGTTGGGCGACCGCGCCTACGAGGCCGATGACCTGATCGGCAGCGCGCTGCATGCGGCGCGCGCGCACCCGCTGCGCGGAGTGATCATCTCCGCCGACAAGGACCTCTCGCAGCTGCTGGGCGACCACGACCAGCAGTGGGACTACGCGCGCAACCAGCGCTGGGACGCGGCCGGGGTGAAAGCCCGGCACGGCGTGCACGCCCATCAGATTGCCGACTACCTGGCGCTGTGCGGCGATGCGGTGGACAACATTCCCGGCGTGTCCGGTATCGGCGCCAAATCGGCAGCGGTGCTGCTGGCGCATTTCGGCAGCCTGGACACGCTGCTCGAACGCATCGACGAGGTGCCGTTCCTGCGCCTGCGCGGTGCGGCCACGATGGCCACGCGCCTGCGTGAGCAGCGCGAGCAGGCCTTGCTTTTCCGCCAGCTGACCACCATTGCCGTGGACGCGCCGCTGGCCACCGCGCAGCCCGGCTTCCTCCGTACCCAGGCCGATGCCGACATGCTCGGCGGGCTGTGCGAGGCGCTGCGTTTCGGCCCGATGACCCGGCGCCGGCTGCTGGCCGCGGCCGGACTGGAATCCCCTCCCGCTTCCGTCAACGAGTTCGCATGAATCACAACACCGCAGAACCCCGCGTCGTCTATGAAGGCAAATACCAGCGCATGCTGGTGCGGGGCAGCTGGGAATATTCCGAGCGCACCCATGCCGGTGGACTGGCGGCGATCATCATCGCCGTCACCCCGACCGACAATGTGCTGTTCGTCGAACAGTTCCGCGTGCCGCTGCAGGCGCGCACCATCGAGATGCCGGCCGGGCTGGTGGGTGACATCGACGCCGGCGAGTCGATCGAGGCCTCGGCGGTGCGCGAGCTGGAAGAGGAAACCGGCTGGACCGCCGCGCACGCCGAGGTGCTGATGATCGGCCCCACCTCCTCCGGCGCCAGCAGCGAGAAGATCGCCTTCGTCCGCGCCACCGGCCTGCGCAAGGTCGGTGCCGGCGGTGGCGATGGCAGCGAGGACATCACCGTGCACGAGATCCCGCGCGCCCGCGCCGCCGCCTGGCTGGTGGAGAAGATGGGCGAAGGCTACGAGCTGGACGCCAAGCTCTGGGCCGGGCTGTGGATGATCGAACACCATCTGGATGGCACCCCACGTGGCTGATTCGGGCAATACCCGCCCCGTCCCGCTGCTGGGCAGCAGCGATCCGGCCGTGTTCACCGTGCACAACCCGCACGGCCGCTCGCCTTTCCTGCTGCTGGCCGACCATGCCGGCCAATGCGTGCCGGCGACGCTGGAAAATCTCGGGCTGCCGCCGCACGAGCTGGACCGCCACATCGGCTGGGATATCGGCATCGCCGGCACCACCCGTGAACTGGCGCGGCGGCTGGATGCGTGGGCGATCGAGCAGACCTATTCGCGCCTGCTGATCGACTGCAACCGGCCGCTGGCGTCACCGACGCTGATTCCGGAAACCAGCGACGGCACCGCCATTCCCGGCAACCTCGGCTTGAGCGATGCGCAGCGCCGGCAGCGCATCGACACCATCCACACGCCCTACCACGCCCGCATCGAGGCCGAACTGGCGCGCCGACGCGACGCCGGCCTGCCGACGCTGCTGGTGATGATGCACAGCTTCACCCCGGCGATGGACGGCATACAGCGCCCCTGGCACGCCGGCGTGCTGTACCACCGCGACACCCGCTTCGCCCAGGCCCTGCTGCGGGCGCTGCGTGACGAGGGTGACCTGGTGGTCGGCGACAACCAGCCGTATTCGGTCAACAGCAGCAGCGACTACGCGGTGCCGGTGCACGGCGAAGGCCGCGGACTGGTGCATGTGGAACTGGAGATCCGCCAGGACCTGATCGCCGGGGCAGCCGGCCAGCACGCCTGGGCGGCGCGCCTGGAGCGGATCTTCCGCGCCCTGCAGCCAGCGCTGCTGGCCCTGGCCTGAGCGAACCCGGCCGGAAACGCGAACGGGCGGCCCAGGCCGCCCGTTTTCCCTTCAGTGGCGCATCCGCTCAGGCGGCGAACGCATCGGTGGCGCGCACCAGCGCGTCCACGTTCTCGGCCTCGAAGGCCGAATGGCCCGAGCCCGGGGTGATGTGCAGCTGCGCCTTGGGCCAGAGCTTGTGCAGGTCCCAGGCATTGGCCAGCGGGCACACCACGTCGTAGCGGCCGTGCACGATCACGCCCGGGATATGGGCGATCTTGTGCGCGTCGCGCAGCAGCTGGTCTTCCACTTCGAAGAAACCGCCGTTGACGAAGTAGTGGTTCTCGATGCGGGCAAAGGCCAGTGCGAACTGCGGATCCTCGTGACTGTTGATGAAGTCGTCATCCACATGCAGGAAGCTCGTCGCGCCCTCCCATACGCTCCAGGCGCGTGCGGCAGCCAGACGGGTGGCTTCGTCCTCGCTGGTCAGGCGGCGGTGGAAGGCGGAGATCAGATCGTGCCGCTCCACTGCCGGAATCGGCTTGAGGTAGTGCTCCCACGCATCCGGGAACAGGCGGCTGGCACCTTCCTGGTAGAACCATTCCAGTTCCCAGCGGCGCAGCATGAAAATGCCGCGCAGCACCAGTTCGGTGACCCGCTGCGGGTGGGCCTGCGCATAGGCCAGCGCCAGGGTCGAGCCCCAGCTGCCGCCGAACACCTGCCACTTCTCGACGCCGAGCTTCTCGCGCAGCTTCTCGATGTCGGCGACCAGGTCCCAGGTGGTGTTGTCCACCAGATCGGCGTGCGGCGTGGAACGGCCCGAGCCGCGCTGGTCGAACAGGATGATGCGGTACCTGGACGGGTCGTGGAACTGGCGCATCTTGGTGGTGCAGCCGCCGCCGGGGCCGCCATGCAGCATCACCACCGGCTTGCCGTTCGGATTGCCGCACTGCTCGAAATACAGGGTGTGGCGGTCGTCAACGGCAAGCGTGCCGGTGTCGTAGGGCTCGATGGCCGGATAGAGCGTGCGCATGGCAACCTCGCTGGAAACAGGCCCCACAGTCTAGCGCAGCGCCCGGGGACGACTGCCCGCTCAGCGCCCCTCCGGCGGGACACCAACCGCGACCGATCGCGGGCCGCGGTGATCCGATCCCGCAGCAGCCATCCGTCGAACCGCGGGCGCGCCTGGCGCAACCGCCACGTGTCGCTGTAGTCCATGCGCCACAGCCGCGCCGCCGGCTATCAGCCGGGCCAACGCCCCAGGGTGACCCGGTCGCGCCGCTCCAGGTCCTGCACGGTCCCGGGGCTGGTGAAACCGGCCTGCGCCAGCAGGTCACGGATCGCGGCGCCCTGGTCCCGGCCGTGTTCGAGCAGCAGCCAGCCGCCGGGCACCAGGTGTTCGTGCGCGCCAGCGATGATCTCGCGGATCGCATCCAGCCCGTCGGCGCCCGAGGCCAGCGCCGGCGGCGGCTCGAAACGCAGGTCGCCCTGCTGCAGATGCGGATCGTTGGCGGCGATATACGGCGGATTGCTGACGATCATGTCGAAGCGGTCCGCGCCCAGCGCCGCGTACCAGTGGCCGCGACGGAACCAGACATTGTCCAGCCCATGCGCCTGCGCATTCTTCACCGCCACCGCCAGCGCCGGGCCGAGCACGTCGGTGGCCATCACCGTCGCCAACGGGCGCTCGCTGGCGATGGACAGGGCCACCGCACCGCTGCCGGTGCCCAGGTCGGCCACCCGCACCATGTCATCGGCCGGCAACCGTGCCAGCGCCTGTTCCACCAGCAGCTCGGTTTCCGGGCGCGGGATCAGCGTGGCGGTATTGACCTGCAGGTCCAGCGTCCAGAAACCGCGCCGGCCGGTCAGATAAGCCAGCGGATGGCCCTCGGCCCGGCGCTGCAGCAGCAGTTCGAACCGCTGCCGGGCCTCGTCGGCCACCGCGTCGGTGGCATGGGCGAACAGCCAGGCCCGCTCCACCCCCAGCACATGCAGCAGCAACTGTTCGGCCTCATGGCGGGCGTCTTCACCGGACAGACGCGTAGCGGCTTCCCGCAACAGCTCGGCAACCTTCACCGTGGACACTTCTCTACCTCTTCGCGGGAATTTTCCAAGGGGGCGAGGATAGTCACCGCGCCCGGCGCTGCCTACCGCCATCGCGGGGCGATGGATAAAGCCTGCCTATGCCAGATCATTCAGGTTCAGCCGGAACCGCCTTGGAAACCCGGTAACGCCCCCGATATCAGGCCGCGTGGGCAGTGGATGAAACGGGATCGATAGCATTAACCTATTGATCCGATGCATTAAATTCATTTGTTTTATAAGATCCCGCCTATTAGTCTTTGCTCCAACGCTTCACCCCACCCCTTCAACCCAGAGGAATCTTCAATGTCCCTTATCAACACCCAGGTTCAGCCGTTCAAAGCCAACGCGTTCCACAACGGCAAGTTCATCGAAGTCACCGACGCCTCGCTGAAGGGCAAGTGGTCGGTCCTGATCTTCATGCCGGCAGCGTTCACCTTCAACTGCCCGACCGAGATCGAAGACGCCGCCGAGCATTACGCCGAGTTCCAGAAGGCCGGTGCCGAGGTCTACATCGTCACCACCGACACCCACTTCTCGCACAAGGTGTGGCATGAAACCTCGCCGGCCGTGGGCAAGGCGCAGTTCCCGCTGGTCGGCGACCCGACCCACCAGCTGACCAACGCCTTCGGCGTGCACATTCCGGAAGAAGGCCTGGCCCTGCGCGGCACCTTCGTGATCAATCCGGAAGGCGTGATCAAGACCATGGAAATCCATTCCAACGAGATCGCCCGTGACGTCTCCGAGACCCTGCGCAAGCTGAAGGCTGCCCAGTTCACCGCCGCCAACCCGAACCAGGTCTGCCCGGCCAAGTGGAAGGAAGGCGAGAAGACCCTGACCCCGTCGCTGGACCTGGTCGGCAAGATCTAAGCGCCACAGCTCCGTGGCGAGGGGCCGGAAATCCGGCTCCTCGCCCGGGCACTCCCACCCCGCCTGTGCGGCGGGCGTGGGGGTGAACCGCACCGGGTTTGACGCCAGCCAGCGGCGTGCAGGCCAGCCGGAAAAGCCCGGTGCGGTTCACCCCTACTTCAACCGGTACGTTGCCCCGCAACCGTGCCCTCCCCCCCGCTTTGCCCCGATCCAAGGAGTTGCGCCGTGCTTGATGAATCCCTCAAGACCCAGTTGCAGCAGTACATGGGCCTGCTGCGCCAACCGCTGCGCCTGATCGCCTCGCTCGATGACAGCGCCGCCAGCCAGGACATGCGCGGCCTGCTGGACGACATCGTCACCGCCGGCAACGGCAAGATCACGCTCGATGCCACCGGCACCGATGCCCGCACCCCCTCGTTCGTGATCGCCCGCGAAGGCGAGAACCATGGCGTGCGTTTTGCCGGCCTGCCGCTGGGCCACGAGTTCGAATCGCTGGTGCTGGCCCTGCTGTGGACCGGCGGCCATCCGCCGAAGGTGGCGCAGGACGTGATCGACAGCATCAAGGCCATCGATCAGGCGTTCGATTTCGAGGTCTACATGTCGCTGACCTGCCACAACTGCCCGGACGTGGTGCAGGCGCTGGCGCTGATGGCGATCGTCAACCCGAAGATCCGCACCACGGTGATCGAGGGCGGGGCGTTCCAGCAGGAAGTGGAGCAGCGCCAGGTGATGGCCGTGCCGATGGTGTTCCAGGGCGGGCAGATGTTCGACTCCGGCCGCATGAGCCTGGAGCAGATCGTCGCCAAGCTCGACACCGGCGCGGCAACCCGCGAGGCCGAGAAGATCAAGGCCAAGGACGCGTTCGACGTGCTGGTGGTGGGCGGCGGTCCGGCCGGCGCGGCCGCGGCGATCTACGCCGCGCGCAAGGGCATCCGCACCGGTGTCGCTGCCGAGCGTTTCGGCGGACAGGTGCTGGACACCCTGGCGATCGAGAACTTCATCTCGGTGCAGCACACCGAGGGCCCCAAGCTGGCGGCCGCACTGGAAGCCCACGTGCGCGAGTACGAGGTGGACATCATGAACCTGCAGCGCGCCACCGGACTGGTGCCGGCCGGTGCCGATGGTCTGGTCGAAGTCCAGCTGGAGAACGGTGCCTCGCTGAAATCCAAGACGGTGATCCTGTCCACCGGCGCCCGCTGGCGGCAGATGAACGTGCCGGGCGAGGACCAGTACCGCAACAAGGGCGTGGCGTACTGCCCGCACTGTGACGGTCCGCTGTTCAAGGGCAAGCGCGTGGCGGTGATCGGCGGCGGCAACTCCGGCGTGGAAGCGGCCATCGACCTGGCCGGCATCGTCAGCCACGTCACCGTGTTCGAGTTCGACAGCAAGCTGCGTGCCGACCAGGTGCTGCAGGACAAGCTGTACAGCCTGCCCAATGTGAAGGTGATCCTCAACGCGCAGACCACCGAAGTGCTCGGCGACGGCCAGAAGGTCAACGGCCTGGTCTATACCGACCGCGTCGGCGGCGATTCGCACCGGGTCGAGCTGGAAGGCATCTTCGTGCAGATCGGCCTGCTGCCCAACACCGAGTGGCTGCGCGGCACGGTGGAACTCAGCAACCGGGGCGAGATCGTCATCGACGAGCGCGGCCAGACCAGTGTGCCGGGCGTGTTCGCCGCCGGCGACTGCACCACGGTGCCGTACAAGCAGATCATCATCGCCATGGGCGCCGGCTCGACCGCCGCACTGGGGGCGTTCGATCACCTGATCCGCAGCTCCGCACCGCAGCCGGCGGCGGCCACCGCGGTGGTGGAAACCGCCTGAACCCTCCGACGCCCCGCCCCGCGGGGCGTCGCTCTGTCGGCGCCGGCACCCGGCGCCCACGTGAACGGAGTCCACTGTGAACCTGCGTGACCTCAAGTATCTGGTGGCGCTGGCCGAGCACAAGCACTTCGGCCGCGCCGCGGCGGCGTGTTTTGTCAGCCAGCCCACCCTGTCCACCCAGATCCGGAAACTGGAGGAGGAACTGGGCGTGTCGCTGGTCGAACGGGCGCCGCGCAAGGTGATGCTGACGCCGGCCGGGCGCGAGGCGGCGATGCGGGCGCGCAGCATCGTGGCCGAGGTCGAGCAGATGAAGGAAGCCGCCCGCCGTTCGCGCGACCCGGAAGCCGGCACCGTGCGGCTGGGCATCTTCCCCACGCTGGGCCCGTACCTGCTGCCGCATGTGATTCCCGGCATCCGCGAACGCTTCCCGCAGCTGGAGCTGCTGCTGGTGGAGGAAAAGAGCGACGTGCTGCTGGCACAGCTGCGCAACGGCCAGCTCGACGCGGCGCTGCTGGCGTTGCCGGTCAACGACGAGCAGCTGCACACCGAGTTCCTGTTCGAGGAACCGTTCGTGCTGGCCGCCCCCGAAGGCCATCCGCTGGCCGCCCACACCTCGCTGCGCCTGGATGATCTGGCCGAACAGCGCCTGCTGCTGCTGCAGGACGGTCACTGCCTGCGCGACCAGGCGCTGGATGTCTGCCATCTGGCCGGCGCGCTGGAAAGATCCGAATTCCAAGCCACCAGCCTGGAAACCCTGCGACAGATGGTCGCGGCCAATGTCGGCGTGACCCTGCTGCCGATGCTGGCGGTGAAGCCGCCGGTGGCCCGCTCACCCAACATCCGGCTGGTCCCCTTCGACGGCACGCCGCTACCCAACCGCCGCATCGCCATGGTCTGGCGCCGAAGCTCGGCCATGGCCGCGCTCCTGCAGCAACTGGCGGCGGTGTTCAAACAATTGCCGGCCGGACTGCTGTGCGCCGACCCTGACTGAACAGGCGTCCAGACTGAATCGCGGCCCGGCCCGCATTGCATCCGGGCCTGAGCGGCCCCATGATCGTTGCAGGGTCGCTTTCTGGCCCCCGATACCAGCACAATAGTGCCCGGGCGGCGTCGACAAGACGTCGCCTTTTGCTTGTTTTTTCACCAGATAAGGAATATCCCATGACCAGCCACAGCGGTCTGCCGCCGTCGATCATCGTTTCCGTCCGTGACATGGCCCGCCTCGAGGCCCTGCTCGATTCCCCGGCCCTGAGCCGGCACCCGGCCGCCATCGCCCTGTCCCAGGAGCTGGAGCGCGCCCAGGTACTGCCGCCGGAAGAAATTCCCGAAGGCATCGTCACCATGCATTCGCGCGTCGACTGCGAAGACGAACTGAACAATGAAACCCATTCCCTGACCCTGGTCTATCCGCACGAAGCGGATTTCGACAAGGGCCGCGTGTCGGTGCTGGCACCGGTCGGCAGCGCCCTGCTGGGCCTGGCCATTGGCCAGACCATCGACTGGACCGCCCCGGGTGGCCGCCAGCTGCGTCTGCGCGTGACCGCCGTCCACTACCAGCCCGAAGCCGCTGGCGACATCCACCGCTGAGCGCCCCGCGCCGGCACCGCTGTACAGGAACATGCAATGACCCAGGCCCCCTCCAAACTCGCCCAGCTGCGCGAACTGTCCGTCGTCGTCGCCGATACCGGTGATTACGAGGCGATCAAACGCCTGCAGCCGGTGGACTGCACCACCAACCCCACGCTGGTGAGGAAAGCCCTCGACCTGCCGGTCTACGCCGGCCTGATCGAGCGCGAATTGCAGTGGGGCCGGGCCCAGTCCGGTGACGTGCAGGACGTGGCCAAGGCCGTGGTCGACCGCCTGACCGTGGGCGTGGGCACGATGCTGGCCGAGCTGGTGCCGGGCCACGTCTCCACCGAGGTCGATGCCGACCAGGCGCACAACACCGGAGCGACGATTGCCAAGGCGCGCGAGTTCATCGCCATGTACGAGGCGGCCGGCGTGCCGCGCAGCAAGGTGCTGATCAAGATCGCCGCGACCTGGGCCGGGGTGGAAGCCGCGCGCGTGCTGCAGGCTGAAGGCATCGACTGCAACCTGACCCTGATCTTCAACCCGACCCAGGCGCTGGCCTGTGCCGAAGCCGGTGCGTTCCTGATTTCACCGTTCGTCGGCCGCATCCTGGACTGGTATGTGGCCAACGGCCAGACCCCGGCCAGCATCGACGAGGACCCGGGCGTGAAGTTCGTGCGCGGCGTCTACGCCGAGTTCAAGCGCCGTGGTTCACCAACCGTGGTGATGGGCGCCTCGTTCCGCTCCACCGCACAGATCGAGGCGCTGGCCGGTTGCGACCGTCTGACCATCTCGCCGGACCTGCTGGAAAAGCTGGGCGCCGATTTCGGCGAGCTGCCGCGCAAGCTGGTTGCTGGTGCTGCGGAGGCGGTGAATGCCGCCGCGATCGACCAAGCCCGGTTCGATGCCGATCTGGCCGCCGATCCGATGGCCACCGAAAAGCTGGCCACCGGTATTGATGCGTTTGCGAAAGATCTGCAGACGCTGCGCGCGCGCATCGCCGACGAACTGGCCCGCTGAGTCCAGGCAACACGCTGCATCAAGGAGCGGTGTGGGTTGCGACGGCCTGGCTGACAGGTCCGCGCGCAGCACACATCGCTTTTTGTTTGCCCGCTAGAAAATTCCCAGTTCCAGCCCGGCTCCCAGCAGCGCGCCCAGTTCATGGCCCCGCGCCAGTTGCTCTGCAGGCAGCGTCTTGGCCGCGGTGATCGCCTCGGCGGTCTGCGCCTGCGTGCATACCCGCAGCGGTTCGGCCACTTCGCGCAAGCGCAATCCCAGCGCGATACGGCGCAGCTGGGCGATGGTCGCCTGGCCGTCGGAACCGGCGCAGACCAGCAGCGCATACGGCTTGCCGTCGCAGCGGCCCAGCAGCGGGTAATAGCTGCGGTCGAAGAAATCCTTCATCGCCCCGCTCATCGAGGCCAGCGTCTCGGGCGTGGCAAACAGCACCGCATCGGCGCTCAGCACATCCCCAGCGCCGGCCTCGGCCGCGCGCAAGGAACGCACCTGTAACGCATCCCCGGCCGCCTCGTGCGCGCCGGCGGCCACCGCTTCCACCATCGCCTGCGTGGCCCCGGTGAAGGAATGCCACACCACCAGCAGCTGCCGCGGCGCCGCGCCCATCAGCTCACAGGCCCAGCCCGAGCGGGCAGCTCACGCCGGTACCGCCGATGCCGCAATAGCCGCCCGGATTCTTGGCCAGATACTGCTGGTGGTAGTCCTCGGCGTAGTAGAACGGCGGCGCCGGGAACGCGATCTCGGTGGTGATCGGGCCATAGCCGGCCGCATCCAGCTGCTGCTGGTAGGAATCGCGGCTGGCCAGCGCCAGTTCGAGCTGCACCTGGCTGTGGCAGTAGATCGCCGAGCGGTACTGGGTGCCGGTATCGTTGCCCTGGCGCATGCCCTGGGTGGGGTCGTGGTTCTCCCAGAACGTGCGCAGCACCGTCTCCAGCGACACCTGCGCCGGATCGAACACCACCCGCACCACCTCGGTGTGTCCGGTCAGCCCGGAGCAGACCTCCTCGTAGGTCGGATTCGGAGTGACGCCGCCCTGGTACCCGGCCGCGGTGGTGACCACGCCCGGCAGCTGCCAGAACTTGCGCTCGGCGCCCCAGAAACAGCCCAGGCCCAGGTCCAGCACATCCAGACCGCTGAAGTCGGCCTGCAGCGGCTGGCCGTTGACGAAATGCACGTTGTGCAGCGGCAGCGGCGCATCACGCCCCGGCAATGCCTCTTCCGGACGCGGCAGCCGCTGTTTGAACGCGCCGATCCCCAACAACCCCTGGCCGATTCCCAACATGTCCACTCCTCAGGCCGGGAGGAATCCCGGCGCTTCATCGTTATCACCAATGGGGTCAGCAGGGCCTTCGTCCAAGCCCAGCGCGCTGACGATCGCCGCGGCCTCGGGCCGGGCCGAATCGGGCACACACACGCGCAGCACGCCAAACAGCGGCAGCTCGCCGCCGGCGCCCAGCAGCGATTCGCCAAACACGAACGCCGGGATGCCCGCATCCTCCAGTGCATGCTTGACCAGATGCGCGTCGAACAGGTTGTTGGTCTGGTAGATCAGTTGCATCGTCCTCTCCGTTCCTCGTGGCCGGCACAGCGGTGGCCACCAGCCGTCCGGTTTCCCCGGCCGCACGCGGCGCCCCTGAAGCCGTCAAAGGGCGCCCCGACCGGGGTGAACACCGCATCGACGATGCCCAACCCGCCAAACCCGAACGCACCGCCCGCCCCGCCGGCATATCGCAACCGCAGCGACCGGGTCGCGCGGTGCTTGCTGCCAATCACCAGCAGGGAGCGATCCATGGACTTTCCGTGGTGGCGGGAAGCTCCAGCATAGGCCTTCCAGCGGCAGGCGGCGGCCGGCTCGGCTAAACTTGCCGTCTCCCAAAACCGCTGTGCCTCCATGTCCGAGAACCTGCATCCCACCGCCGACGCCACGCCGGAGAACGCTCCTGCCGAAAAGCGGGACTTCATCCGCCAGATCGTCCGCGAGGACCTGGCCAGCGGCAAGCACACCGCGATCAAGACCCGCTTCCCGCCCGAGCCCAACGGCTACCTGCACATCGGCCATGCCAAGTCGATCTGCCTGAACTTCGGCATCGCCGGCGAGTTCTCCGGGGTGTGCAACCTGCGCTTTGACGACACCAACCCGGCCCGCGAAGACCCCGAGTACGTGGCCGCGATCCAGGACGACGTGCGCTGGCTGGGCTTTGAATGGAACGAGTTGCGCCATGCCTCGGATTACTTCGAGGCCTATTACCTGGCCGCCGAGAAACTGATCCGCGACGGCAAGGCGTTCGTGTGCGACCTGTCGGCCGAGGAAGTGCGCGCCTACCGCGGCAACCTGACCGAACCGGGCCGCAACTCGCCCTACCGCGAGCGCAGCGTCGAGGAAAACCTGGACCTGTTCCGGCGCATGCGCGCCGGCGAGTTTCCCGATGGCACCCGCACCCTGCGCGCCAAGATCGACATGGCCAGCGGCAACATCAACCTGCGCGACCCGGCGATCTACCGGATCAAGCACGTCGAGCACCAGAACACCGGCAACGCCTGGCCGATCTACCCGATGTACGACTTCGCCCATGCCCTGGGCGATGCGCTGGAAGGCATCACCCACTCGCTGTGCACGCTGGAGTTCGAAGACCACCGCCCGCTGTACGACTGGTGCGTGGACAACGTCGATTTCGCCCACGACGACGCGCTGACCCAGCCGCTGGTGGACAAGGGCCTGCCGCGCGAAGCGGCCAAGCCGCGCCAGATCGAGTTCTCGCGCCTGAACATCAACTACACGGTGATGAGCAAGCGCAAGCTGATGGCGCTGGTCACCGAGAACCTGGTCGATGGCTGGGACGACCCGCGCATGCCGACCCTGCAGGGCCTGCGTCGCCGCGGCTATACCCCTGCGGCGATGCGCCTGTTCGCCGAGCGCGTGGGCATCTCCAAGCAGAACTCGCTGATCGATTTCAGCGTGCTCGAAGGCGCCCTGCGCGAGGTGCTCGACAGCGCCGCGCCGCGCCGCATGGCGGTGATCGACCCGCTCAAGCTGGTGCTGACCAACCTGCCCGAGGGCCACGCCGAAACGCTGACCTTCAGCAACCATCCCAAGGACGAGAGTTTCGGCACCCGCGAGATGCCGTTCGGCCGCGAGCTGTGGATCGAGCGCGAGGACTTTGCCGAAGTCCCGCCCAAGGGCTGGAAGCGGCTGGTACCGGGCGGCGAGATCCGCCTGCGCGGCGCCGGTATCGCCCGCGTCGATGAAGTGATCAAGGACGCCGACGGCAACGTGGTCGAGCTGCGCGGCTGGCTGGACCCGGAATCGCGCCCGGGCATGGAAGGCGCCAACCGCAAGGTCAAAGGCACCATCCACTGGGTCAGCGCGCAGCACGCGGTGGAAGCGGAAATCCGTCTGTACGACCGCCTGTTCTCGGTGCAGAACCCGGACGACGAATCAGAAGGCAAGACCTACCGCGATTACCTGAACCCGGAATCGCGCAAGGTCGTCACCGGTTACCTCGAGCCGGCCGCGGCCAGCGCCACACCGGAGCAGTCGTTCCAGTTCGAGCGCACCGGCTACTTCGTGGCCGACCGCCACGACCACACCGCGGCCAAGCCGGTGTTCAACCGCAGCGTGACCCTGCGCGACACCTGGACCGCCGGCTGAGTTGCATGGACCGGTCGCCGCCCTGACGCGGCGACCGCTTCCTATGCCGTGACGGGGCTACCATGGCCCCGTCCTGGAACAGGAAGCCGCTATGGTCCGTCTGCCCGTCCTGCTCATTCTGCTGCTGTGGGCGCTCGCCGCCTGCGGCGCCCCGGCCACCCCCCAAACCCTCCCGGCCCGTCCCCAGGCCTCGTCACCGCCTGCCGTGGTTATCGACCGCAGCTGCCGCGGTGACGCCGATTGCACGGTCAAGAATGTCGGCAACTGCTGCGGCGCGTCTCCGGCCTGCGTCAATGTCGCCAGCCCGGTCGATCCGGCCGGGGTTCAGGCGCGCTGCCAGGCACAGGGCATGATGGGCGTGTGTGGCTTCACCGAAATCCAGGGCTGCCGCTGCATCCAGGGCCAATGCCGGAGCAATCCGGCCCCGGCCGATGCACTGCGCCGCCCGCTCACGACCAACCCGGAAACCGACCCCTGATGCTGTACGCGCAAGTCCACCTCACCCTTCCCGCCTGGATCCACGAAGCCATCGACAGCGAGCGCGCCTATCCCGGCGACGAAGCCAAGGTCGCCCTGGCGATCGAGCTGTCGCGCCTGAACGTGGAGGCGGAAACCGGCGGCCCGTTCGGCGCGGCGGTGTTCGGTCCGGATGACCGGATCATCTCCGCGGCGGTGAACCGCGTGGTGCCGCACAGCACCTCGCTGGCCCACGCCGAGAACATGGCCTACATGCTGGCCCAGCAGCGCCTGCAGACCCCGCGCCTGAACGCGGTGCTGTCGCCGGTCACCCTGGCCACCTCCTCGCAGCCGTGCTGCCAGTGCTACGGCGCCACCGTGTGGGCGGGCATCGACCGCCTGCTGATCGGCGCCAACTCGACCGATGTCGAAGAGCTGACCCCGTTCGACGAAGGCCCGCTGCCGGCCGACTGGGTGGGCGAGTTGAACAGGCGCGGCATCGAGGTCGTGCAGGGGCTCAACCGCGAGGCCGCCCGCGCGGTGCTGCACCGCTATGGCCTGAGCAACGGCGCGCATTACTGAGCACGCCCTCCTGCCGGCGCCGCCCTACGCCGCGCCGGCAACCTCCATCCCCGCATCCCCAAGGAATCACAATGACCGGCCTGCTGTGCTATTGCCGTCAGGGCTTTGAACCGGAACTGGCCGGAGAACTCAACCAGCGCGCGGGATTGGCCGGCATTGCCGGTTACGCGCGCACCCAGCGCAACGATGGCTATGTGGTCTTCGTCACCGACGACGCCGAAGCGCTGGACCAGCGCCTGGCCTGGCGCGAGCTGATCTTCGCCCGGCAGAAACTGCGGGTGCTGGCCGAACTGCCGCAGCTGGACCCGGCCGACCGCATCACCCCGATCATCGCCGCGCTGGACGGCCAGCCGCGCTTTGGCGACCTGTGGGTGGAACATCCCGATTCGGACGCCGGCAAACCGCTGGCCGGCTTGGCCCGCAGCTTCGGCAATGCGCTGCGCCCGGCGCTGCGCAAGGCCGGCCTGCTCACCGACAAGGCCAACGGCAAGCTGCCGCGCCTGCATATCGTGTTCGTCGACGGCACCCACGCCTTCGTCACCGTCGCCGATACCCGCGACAGCGCGCCGTGGCCGCTGGGCATTCCGCGCCTGAAGCTGCTGCCCGACGCACCCTCGCGCTCGGCGCTGAAGCTGGACGAGGCCCTGCTGACCCTGCTCACCCCGGAAGAGCGCGAAGCGCTGGTCAAACCCGGCATGCGCGCGGCCGATCTGGGTGCCGCCCCCGGCGGCTGGACCTGGGTGCTGACCCGTCAGCACCTGAAGGTGACCAGCATCGACAACGGCCCGCTGCGCCAGCACGTGCTCGACACCGGGCTGGTCGAACACCTGCGCGCCGACGGCTTCCACTGGAAGCCGGAAACCCCGCTGGACTGGATGGTCTGCGACATGGTCGAACAGCCGCGCAAAGTGGCCGAACGCATGGCCACCTGGTTCCGCGAGGGCTGGTGCAGGCACGCCATCTTCAATCTCAAGCTGCCGATGAAAAAGCGCTGGGACGAGACCCAGCTGTGCCTGGACCTGTTCGCCGACCAGGCCGGCAGGCCGCTGACGATTCGCGCCAAGCAGCTCTATCACGACCGCGAAGAGATCACGGTGTTCGCCACCCCCGCGTCGCGGCGCTGAGCCGGCCACTGGCGTGGGCGCGCACGGTTGCCGGCGTAACCGCGTTCGGCGGCGCCTCACGCCTCTGGCACACTCGGCCTCCTGTTCTGAGGAGGTCGCCGCCATTTCCCGCATCGCCCTGTTTCACCCCGCCGCCGCCCTGCTCACCTTCAGCCTGAGCGCCTGCGCTCTGGCGGCCACACCGGCATTCGTGGCCCGCGACCACGTCGCCGAAGGCGTTTTCACCGCCGGTATCGAAGGCCCGGCGACCGGCCCCGATGGCGCGCTGTACGTGGTCAATTTCGGCCGCGACGGCACCATCGGCCGTGTCGATGCACAGGGCAACGCCGAACTGTTCGTCGAATTGCCCGACGGCAGTGTCGGTAACGGCCTCCGCTTCGGCGCCGACGGCACGCTGTACGTGGCCGACTACCCGCGCCACAACATCCTGGCGATCGATCCGGCCAGCCGCGCGGTGCGCGTGTTCGCCCACCTGCCCGCCGCCCACCAGCCCAACGATCTCGCCCTGGCGCCGGACGGCACGCTCTACGCCAGCGATCCGGACTGGACGAAGGTCGACAACGGCCAGCTGTGGCGGATCGACCGCGACGGCCGCGTGCAGTTGCTCGAAGCCGGCATGGGCACCACCAACGGGGTGGAAGTCAGCCCCGACGGCCGCCGCCTGTACGTCAACGAAAGCGTGCAGCGCACTGTCTGGGTCTATGACCGGGATGCGGCTGGTGCGCTCTCCAACAAGCGCCTGCTGATCCGCTTCGACGATCACGGCCTGGACGGCATGCGCTGCGATGCCGCCGGCAACCTGTATATCGCCCGCTATGACGCCGGGGTGGTGGCGGTGGTCTCGCCCGAGGGCGCGCTGCTGCGCGAAGTGCCACTGACCGGTCGCAAGCCCAGCAACGTGGCCTTCGGCGGGGCCGATGGCCGCCAGGTGTTCGTCACGCTGCAGGACCGCGGTGCGGTGGAAACCTTCCAGGCCGAGCAGCCCGGGCGTGAATACGGACAGCAGCCGGCCCCCCATCGCTGAACGCGGCGCCGTCTCAGCCTGCGCAACGGCGATCGGGCATGCTGCCGGCCATGGGAGAGAACCAATGCATGCGATCGAACTGAACGACCCGGCCGCTTTCGGCACCGAATTCCTGCGGCTGACGCTGTTGCAGGGCTTCCAGTCGCTGACCAAACGCGATCTGGAACTGCTGATCTTCATCCTGCTCGAACGCGATGGCGCGATCGCCCGCAGCGACTCCAACGCCACCGTGGCGCTGCGCTTGCGGGTCACCCCGGCCAAGGTCAAAGGACTGCGCCGCGACGGCTACGCGCGCTGGCGGGCGCTGGTGCCCGAAGAAGGCGACGCCGCATTGCAGCGCATCGTCGCCACGGTGCTGACCGAAGAGAATCTGCGCGCCGGCACCCGGCATGTCACCGAGCGCAGCCGCAAGGAGGGCTTTCTGGCCATCCGCATCGAACATCCCGACGATGCGCAGCGCTTCGAGCAGGCCATCGTCGAGGTCGGCGCCATTCCGGTGTACGAACGCAACCGCGAGGTGGTGGCGGTGCGTTTTGACACGCTGCTGAAGATCGCCGAACGCTGGAACTACCTGCAGCCCGATCCGCAGGCCACCCTCGCCGCGCTGGAAAAACTCGCGCCAACCGCCGAGGAAGTGGCCGAACTGCTGAAAAAGGACATCACCCAGCTGCGCTGGGACGATGTCCGCCGCGCGCTCAACAGTCTCGGTGCCAAGGCCATCGCCAGCACCGCCGAGGGCGGTCTGAAAGGCCTGCTGAAACTGGTATTCCCGTTCATTCCGGGCTGAAACCCGGCACCGCCTTTTTTGCAGTGCACGGGCCGTTGCCTGCCGCAGATGGGCGCCACCGGCCACTCCACCAGGGCGTCACGCGATGCACAGGCCGCCTCGGGTACTTGCCGCTGCGCGGCTCCCCAGCGCTGGCCTGGCCGTATTCGGCGGACAGGCCGGCAACATCAACCGCGCCGGGAATGGCGCACCGGTCCTGTGGACCTGCGCCGCCCGCATTCCCGCAGGGGCGGCTACCATAGCGACTTCGCCACGCTGGACCGCAACCACGGTGGCTTCATCCGCCGCGAGGACGCCAAGGCGGCCCTCGACCGCGCGCGCGGTCGATACGCTCGACACCTCCACACCGGCCGCCCGGGCAAGGCGCCGCGGGACGGCCGGATGGAGCCGATCACCCAGGTGCGGAACGCGGGCACCGTTCCCCTATCGCGACGAGGTGTGCATGTTCCGGATTTCCTGCCTGTTGACGCTGCTGCTGGTCCCGCTTTGCTCTGCCCACGCGCAGAACGTTGCGCGGGACCCGGCAATCACCGCGCCACTGCGGTCCGACCCGCCGGCCAATGTGCGCCGCCAGTCCCTGGCCAGCGGCGAGGTCACCCACCAGGTGCAGGTGCGCACCACCCCGGACCAGGCACAGGTCATCGTCCGCTCGATCCAGCCCGACAGCGTGATCGGCGACTACCGCATCGACTTCGAGGCGCTGGATACCGATGGCGACGGCTTCATCAGCCGTGCCGAAGCCAAGGCCCATGCCACCCTGGATGCCGAGTTCAACGCACTGGACAGCAGCCGCAGCGGACGCCTGGACCGCGCCCAGCTGGCCGGCTGGCTGCGCTGAGGCCACGCCCCCGACGCGCGCTTCCAATCCCCGGTTGGACGGCGTCCGGGCCGCCCGCCGGAAGGGGCTTCGCCGCCGATGATCCAACGGCGGAGCCGGCTGTTGACTGCGCTCCCGGCAGGCGCAAGGCCGGCTAGACGCCGGCGGCGCGCTTCCACAGCATCGACAGCAGCGGCGGCAGCCGCCCGGCCAGGCCAAGCACGGTGCCGCGCGCCAGGGTCAGGTGCATCTCGTCGTTGGAGAACAGCGTGTTGATCGCATCGAAACTGTAGGCGGCAACCGTGTTCTCGCTGCGACGGGTGCGCGCCCAGCGTTGCAGGCGGTGCGGTGTGCTCCAGTCCTGCCGGCGCTGCCGGGCCTGACGCACCAGATCACGCAGCCCGGCCACATCGCGCAGGCCCAGATTCACGCCCTGCCCGGCCAGCGGATGCACCACATGCGCGGCATCGCCCAGGGTCAGCACGCGGCCGGCGACATAGGCCTTGGCCAGCTGCCGGCGCAGCGGGAACGCCGCACGCGGCGAGACCGGTGTCATCGGCCCCAGCCGTCCGGCGAAGGCGTTGGTCAGTTCGCGCCCGAACGCGGCATCATCCAGCGCCAGCACCCGCTCGGCCTCGGCATCGGGCAGGGTCCAGACAATCGAGCTGCGGTACTTTTCATACGGCAGCACCGCCAGCGGACCGGTATCCAGGAAGCGCTGCCAGGCGGTGGCCTCATTGGGCCGCTCACTGTCGATGTAGCCGACCACGCCGCGCTGGCCATAGTCGTGCCTGCTGACCTCCAGTCCGGCCAGCGTGCGCAGAGTCGATTCGCCGCCATCGGCGGCAATGGCGATGGCCGCTTCGACGCGGCGGCCATCGTCCAGGCGCAGCCGCACGCTGTGCGCGTCCTGCTCCATCGATTCCACCCGTGCCGGGCAATACACCTGCACTCCGGCCGCCGGCAACGCCGCCCACAGCCGGTCCACCAGCAATCCGTTCTCGACGATCCAGCCCAGCTCGCGCCGGCCCAGGGTGTCCGCATCGAAGGTGAGATCGCCGCCACCGGCGGCATCCCAGACCGACATGCGCCGGTACGGGCACACCTGCGCGCGCTCGATCTGTGCCCACACCCCCAGCGCCTGCAGCAGCGCGGCGTTGTCGGCGGCAAAGGCGAACACGCGCAGATCCGGCCGCTGCGGCGACCACGGCGACGGCTCGCGGCCTTCCACCAGCCCCACCTGCAAGCCCTCACCGGCCAGCGCCAGTGCGCAGGCCGCGCCAACCACACCGCCACCGACCACCACCGCATCCCATTGTCCACGCCGGCTCATCGCCCTTCGCTCCTGCACAGTTCCGGCACGTGGCCACGGAATCCCATTGCCCCGCCAACCAGGAACGACTGCACCGCACTGGCCTGCGCCGCCGCGACCAGCCCAAGGCTGCGCAACGGCCGCAACAGCGGCGTGGCGTTGCTGGTCAGTCGCGCCAACCCGTCGGAAAAGGCCACGGTCTGTTCACGGTCCGGCGCACGCCGTTGCACGTAGGCCGTGAGCAGCGCATCGCTGCCCGGATCCAGCATGCCGTCGCCGATCAGCTCGGCCAGCGTCAACGCATCGCGCAGGCCGAGGTTGAAGCCCTGCGCACCCAGCGGGTGGATGGTCTGCGCCGCGTTGCCCAACAGCAGCGCACGCTCGCCCACCAGCCTCTGTGCCAGCACCTGGATCAGCGGATAGGCGCTGCGCGGACCGCTTTCCAGCAGGCGCCCGGCGCGCCAGCCCATCGCGTCCTGCACCCGTGCCAGCCAGGCCGCCTCGTCCAGCGCCATCACCGCCTCGGCCTGCGCGCGCGCCACGCCATGGACCACGCCGTAATGGCGGTCGCCACGCGGCAGCAACGCGGTCGGGCCGGTATCGGTGAAGCGCTCGTAGGCGCTGCCATCCGGCGGTTTGGCCGCACGGATCCGCGCCACCAGCAGGGTCTGCCGGTAATCGTGCTCGCTGACCTCGATACCCAGCGCCTTGCGCACCGCGCTGCGGGTGCCATCGGCGCCCACCACCAGCCGCGCGCGCAGGCGCTGCTCGCCGGCATAGCCGGCAATCACCACCTCGCGGCGGCCGTCAGCGCAATCCCCCAGGCCGACAAACTTCGCCGGGCGGTAGCGGGTCAGCTGCTTCAGCGCGCCCAGCCCGGCTTCCAGGGCATCACCGAAATCGCGGGCCACCACCACCTGGCCGAACGCCTCGCGGCCGTAGTCCTGGGCACGCATCACCACCCGGCCGAAATCACCGGCACGGCTGACATGGATGCGACGGATCGGCCCGCCCGGATTGACCAGCCGCTGCATCACCCCCAGCCCGGTCAGCGCGTTGACCGTGGCCGCGGCAAAGCTGAGGTTGCGCTGGTCAAACACCGCCGGCAGCGCGCCGGCGGGCGTGGCCTCGACCAGGCCCACATCCAGCCCCAGCCGGTCCAGTGCGATGGCCAGACTGGCACCGACCAGTCCGCCACCGACGATCACTACGTCATGGTTATTGCTCATGGCGCAATGATAAAGCGTTCGCTCCGGCGGTTCGCCGCGCCGATGCGGCGCCGCAACCGCAGCTTCCCGCCACAGCGGCTAGAATGGCCGTCTGATTAACGGAACCCGATCATCGACATGACCGCCAACGTCCAACGCGCCCTCATCCTGTCACTGCTCGTGCTGCTGATGGCCGGCACCCGCATCAACCATTTCGCACCGGTCCCGGATGCCTCGTGGGCGGTGTTCTTCATCGGCGGCTTCTACCTGCGCAGCTGGACCCGCCGGGCGTTCCCGGCGCTGATGGCGCTGGCCGTGGCCGTGGACTGGGCGGTGATTTCCAGCCAGGGCATGAGCTTCTGGCAGCACTACTGTGTCTCGGCCGCGTACTGGATGCTGATTCCGGCCTATTTCGCGATGTGGGCCGGCGGCATGCTGCTGCGCCGCGGCTACGCGGGTACCAGCTGGAAGTCGCTGGGCCTGCTGGCCGGCACCCTGATCGGCTCGGTGGCGCTGTGCCACCTGATCGCGCAGGGCAGCTTCTACTGGATCAGCGCCGCGGTCAGTGAACCGACCTTCGCCGGCTGGGCCAAGAACTACACCGACTGGCTGCTGCCGTACCTGCGCACCGCCGCCCTGTACACCACCGGCGCTGCCGTGGTGCAGGCACTGGTGGAGGTGGCCGGCAGGCAGCCGGCCGCCAACCGCGCCGCGCACTGAGGGCGCCGGACAATGGGCAACCGTCTTTCCAAGATCTACACCCGCACCGGCGACGATGGCAGCACCGGTCTGGGCGATGGCAGCCGCACCGGCAAGGATTCGCTGCGGGTCAACGCCTACGGCACCGTCGACGAGGCCAACTCGGCCATCGGCGTGCTGCTGGCCGTGCAGATTCCGGACGATATCCGGTCACTGCTGACCACCGTGCAGCACCAGCTGTTCGATCTGGGCGGCGAGCTGTGCATTCCCGGCCATGCTGCCATCCATGCCGCCGACATCGACGCCCTGGAACAGCACCTGGACCGCTACAACGACGACCTGCCGGCGCTGAAGGATTTCATCCTGCCGGCGGGCGGCGAAGGCGCGGCACGCTGCCATCTGGCCCGCACCATCGTCCGTCGCGCCGAGCGCGAGACCGTCGCCCTGGCCCGGGTGGAGGAGGTGCGCGGTGAAGCCGTGCGCTATCTCAACCGCCTGTCGGACCTGCTGTTCGTGCTGTCCCGTGTCCTGGCCCGTGCCGACGGCCATGGCGAAGTGCTGTGGAACCACGAGCGCCGTCGCGGCTGATTCCCGGCCCGCCCTTCTGACGCCGCGCATTGCGCGGCGTCGACCGTTACAGTGCGGACATGCTGGTATTCACCCACCCCGCCTGCCTTGAACACAACCCCGGTATCGACCACCCCGAGTCGCCGGAGCGCCTGCGCGCGGTGATCTCCGCCTTGCAGGACGCATTCCCGCATCAGCTGCAATGGCGCGAGGCGCCGGCCGCCAAACTGGGCGAGCTGTCCGCCGTGCACAGCCGCGAGCTGATCGACAACATCCTGCAGGTGCAGACCGCGCCACTGCGACGCATCGACCTGGACACCTTCGCCTCTTCCGGCTCGGCCGGCGCGGCCGTCCATGCCGCCGGTGCCGGGGTGGCCGCGGTCGATGCGGTGATGCTGGAGCGCGACCACAACCGCGCCTTCTGCGCGGTGCGCCCGCCCGGGCACCACGCCACCGCCGATACCGCGATGGGCTTCTGTCTGTTCAACAATGTGGCCGTCGCCGCCGCCTATGCCCGCGACAAATACGGCCTGGAACGCATCGCCATCGTCGATTTCGACGTCCATCACGGCAATGGCACCCAGGACATCTTCGAAGCCGATCCGAAGGTGGCCTACTACAGCACCCACCAGTCCGGGCTGTTTCCCTATTCGGGCAACATGCGCGAACGCGGAGTCGGCAACATCTGCAACATCCTGCTGCCGCCGGGCAGTGACAGCTTCCGCTTCCGCAACACCTGGGCCGACGACATGCTGCCGCAGATAGACGCCTTCCGCCCGCAGCTGCTGCTCATCTCGGCCGGCTTCGACGCGCACCGGGGTGACCCGCAGGCCGACCTGATGGTCGAGACCGAGGATTTCGCCTGGCTGACCACCGAGCTGGTCGCCATCGCCAACCGCCATGGCGGCCGCCGGGTGGTGTCGATGCTGGAGGGCGGCTACGACCTGCACGCCCTGGGCGAATGCAGCGTGGCCCATGTCGGGGCCCTGCTGGCCCCCTAGCCCACGCATGAACCCTGCCCGGCTCTGCGCGACACTCTTCATTGCCCCCATGCAGGTGATGCGGCAAGCTAGCGGCCGTTTTCTTTGAAATCGAACCGCGTGCGCCGAGCCCTCCGTCTGCTGCCCCTGCCCCTGAGCATCGCCATCTGTCTGCCTGCCATGGCCGATGACAAGCCGGTGAACTGGGGCCTGTGCCCAGCCACCGAGGTGTTGCCCGCCTTCAACGAAGCCCCGCAGGCCGACAAGGCCGCCGCCGCGGCCCGCGAGCAGCTGCCCACCGACATCGAGGGCAACGAGCTCACCGGCACCAGCACGGTCCCCCAGTACCAGGGCAACGTGATCCTCAAGCGCGGCGACCAGTTCATGGGCACCGACAACCTGCGTCTGGATACGGAGACCGGCAATTACATCGCCGAGGGCAATGTGCGTTATTCGGATTCGTCGATCCGGATGGTGGCCGAGCGCGCCGAGGGCAACCAGGAAAGCGACACCCACAAGATCAGCAACATCCAGTACCAGCTGGTGTCGCGCCGGGGCAATGGCGGTGCCGAATCGATCGACCTGCAGGGCGCGATCGGGCAGATGCACCATTCCACCTACACCACCTGCGATCCCTCGCAGCCGATCTGGAAACTCGTCGCGCCACAGATCGAAGTGGACAACGACGAGGGCTTCGGCACCGCGCGCAACGCGGTACTGAGGATCGGCAAGGTGCCGGTGCTGTATGCGCCCTACTTCAAGTTTCCCATCGATGACCGCCGCCAGACCGGCCTGCTCTATCCCAAGCTGAGCCTGTCCGGCCGCAACGGCTTCGATTACGCCCAGCCGATCTACTTCAACCTGGCGCCGAACTACGACGACACCCTGACACCGCGCTACATGAGCAAGCGCGGGCTGATGCTGGACAACGAGTTCCGCTATCTGTACTCCGGCGGCCGGGGGCAGCTCGATACCGCCTACATGCCCAATGACTCGCTGCGCGACCGTGATCGCGGCAAAGTGGAGTTCAGCGGCTACCACAACATCGATACGCATTGGCAGGCGCGCTCCAGCCTGGCCTGGGTCAGCGACGAGCGTTACCTGGAAGACTTCGCCAACCGCCTGCTGGGTGTCACCGCCTCCAACCTGCAGAGCACCGCCGGCATCTACGGTACCGGCCGCACCTGGACGGCCGGCCTGATGGCCGACCACTGGCAGCTGACCGACTACACCCTGACCGAGGCCTCGCTCCCCTACAGCCGCCAGCCGCGCCTGTACGCGACTTGGGACGACAGCTTCGGCCGCTGGTTCGAAGCCGGGATCTATGCCGAAGCGGTGCGCTTCACCCATGACGACATCCATGGCAAGTTCGGCGCGGACCGCGAATACGAGCGCGATGGCAGTGTGTCTGAAAGGCCCGGCGGTTCACGCCTGGACATCAAGCCCTACGTCTCGATGCCGCTGGCCGGCGCGTCCTGGTACATCACCCCGACCCTGGCCTGGCGCTATACCGCCTACCAGCTGGACAGGAAGCTGGCCGACGGCCTCAGCGGCGAGCGCAACCCGACCCGCAGCCTGCCGATCACCACCATCGATGCCGGGCTGTTCTTCGACCGCGAGACCACCCTCGGCGGCAAGTCCTATCTGCATACGCTGGAACCGCGGGTGTTCTACCTGAACACGCCTTACCGTGACCAGAGCGACATACCGCTGTTCGACACGCGCGCCTTCACGTTCAGCTGGGGCCAGCTGTTCCGCGACTCCCGCTATACCGGCGCCGATCGCCAGAACGATGCCAACCAGCTGACCACGGCGCTGACCACGCGCCTGATCCGCCAGGCCGATGGTCGCGAGAAGCTCTCGGCCAGCATCGGCCAGATCAGCTATTTCGACGATTCACGGGTCACGCTCAATCCCAATGACCCGGTGCTGGACCAGGGTAAGTCGGCGTGGGTGGCGGACATGAATTGGGCAGTGACCGACCGCTGGACAGTCGGCACCAGCTACCAGTGGAACCCCAAGTTCCGCAAGGAGGACCTGGCCAGCCTGCGCGCGCGCTACCTGCTTCCGGACGACGGCGTGGTCAACGTGAACTACCGTTACCGGCGCAATCCCGGTAATGGCTCGGACCAGCTCAAACAGGTGGACTTCTCCTTCCTGTACCCGATCAATCCGCGCTGGAGCGTGGTCGGCCGCTACTACTATTCGCTGCTGGATACCGATCGCAAGCCGCTGGAAATCATCGGTGGCGTGCAGTGGGACAGCTGCTGTCTGGCGGTGCGTGCACTGGCCCGTCGCTACGTGAAGAACCGCGAGGGCGATCTCAACAACTCCTTCCAGATCGAGTTTGTGCTCAAGGGGTTGAGCTCGGTCGGGCAGGACACGGACCGCACCTTGCGCCGTGCTATTCTCGGCTACAACCGAGACGACCTGTACCTCGTTCCGCCCAGCAACATCGAAGCGAACGACGACGACTACGATCCGAATCTGATTCCATGACCAAAACCCTACCTGCAATCCTCGCCACACTGCTGGCGTTTTCCGGCGTGTCCGCCCCCGTGGTTGCCCAGCAGTTGCAGCCACTGGACCGTATCGCCGCCATCGTCGACGAGGATGTGGTGCTGCAGAGTGAATTGCAGCGCGCGGTCAACAACATCAAGAGCCAGTACGCCGGCCGTGAAGTCCAGTTGCCGCCCGATGCGGTGCTGGAGCGCCAGGTGCTGGAGCGTCTGGTGCTGGTCAAGCTGCAGGCCGCCCGCGCCGAGGGCAGTGGCATCCGGGTCAGCGACCAGGAACTGAACCAGGCCATCGGCAGCATCGCCCAGCAGAACGGCACCTCGCTTGAGGGCCTGCGCCAGCGCTTGGCCCAGGACGGCATTTCCTTCGAGGACTTCCGCAAGTCCGTGCGCGAGGAGATCATCGTGCAGCGCCTGCGCCAGAGTTTCGCGCAGAGCCGCATCAGCGTCAGCGAAGGGGAAGTGGACGCCGCCTTGGCCCAGCAGAACGCCGGCGGCACCCAGTACCATCTGGCCCACATTCTGGTGGCCTTGCCCGAAGGCGCCACCGCCGAGCAGATCAGCACCGGCCAGAGCAAGGTCGACGGCATCAAGAACCTGCTGGACAAGGGCGAGCTGGATTTCTCCGCCGCGGCCGTGCGCTATTCCGACAGCCCCAATGCGCTGGAAGGCGGCGATCTGGGCTGGCGCAGCGCTGACGAGATTCCCAACGCGTTCGCCAACCAGATCAAGACGCTGAAGCCCGGCGATGTGCTCGGCCCGATCCGCGGCCCCAGCGGCTTCCAGCTGCTGAAACTGGTGGAAGTGCGTGACAGCAACGCCGGCGACACCCGTACCGTGACCGAGTTCCACGCCCGCCACATCCTCGCGCGGGTGACCGAGCAGCAGGACGAGGCCGCCGCCAAGGCCAAGATCGAAACCCTGCGCGCGCGCATCGTCGGCGGTGCCGATTTCCAGGCCGTGGCCAAGGAATCCTCCGATGACGCCAACAGCCGGGGTCAAGGTGGCGATCTGGGCTGGTTCCCGGCCGATGCGTTCGGCCCGGACTTCGGCCAGCAGGTCGAAAGCCTGGCCGACAACGGGGTCAGCCAGCCGTTCCGCACCGATGCCGGCTGGCATATCGTGCAGCGCGTGGCCTCGCGCCAGACCGATGTGACCGATGACAACAAGCGCGCCCAGATCCGCGAAACCATCGGCCGCCGCAAGCTGGAAGACGAGTACAACCGCTTCCTGCAGGAGTTGCGTGGCGAGGCCTATGTCAGCTTCCGCAGCGGTGATCGTGCCGAAAACACGGCCGAAACTCCGCAGCAGCCCTGACCGATGATTCCCCAGCTCGCTCTGGTTCCGGGCGAGCCCTCCGGGATCGGCCCGGAACTTTGCATTCGCCTCGCCCAACAGCCGCGCAGTGATTGCCGGCTGTTGGCGTTTGCGGACCCCGAGACGCTGCGTGCGGCCGCCACCGCGCTCGATCTGCCGCTGCAGCTGCTGCCCGAACAGGCCCAGGCGTCACGGCCCGGCGATCTGCGCCTGCGCGAGATCCGCAACGCGGCGCCATCGCAGTTCGGCCATGCCGATCCGCGCAACGCCCGTGCGGTGATCGATGCCCTGCTGGGCGCCGGCCAGGCCTGCCTGGACGGTACGCTGGACGGGGTGGTCACCGGCCCGGTGCACAAGGCGGTGATCAACCAGGGCGGCATCGCCTACAGCGGCACCACCGAACTGCTCGCCCACCAGGCCGGCGTGGAGGTGGTGATGATGCTGGCCAACGACATCGTGCGCGTGGCGCTGGCCACCACCCATCTGCCGCTGCGCCAAGTCGCCGACGCCATAACGGCCCAGAACCTGCGCAAGGTCATCACCACCGCCCATGCGGCGCTGCGCCGCGATTTCGGCCTGCCGCGGCCACGGATCGCGGTGCTCGGATTGAATCCGCATGCCGGCGAGAACGGGCACCTGGGGCACGAGGAGATCGAGGTGATGATCCCGCTGCTGGAACAGCTGCGTGGCGAAGGCCTGGACCTGATCGGCCCGTTGCCGGCCGATACCGCGTTCCTGCCGGCCAAGCTGGCCGGCTTCGACACGGTGCTGGCCATGTACCACGACCAGGGCCTGCCGGTGCTCAAGTACAGCGGCTTCGAACAGGCCACCAACATCACCCTGGGCCTGCCCTACCCTCGCGTGGCGGTGGACCATGGCACCGCCCTGGACCTCGCCGGCAAAGGCGTGGCCGATCCTTCCAGCCTGTTTGCCGCCACCGCGCTGTGTGCCCGGCTGGCTGCACAACGTAAAATCGCCCGATGAATTCCCCACATTCCCCGCGCAGCGGCACCGGCTTCACCGCTCCTGCGAAAAAGCAGCTCGGCCAGCACTTCCTGGCTGACAAGCACTACGTCGAAAAGATCGTCATGGCGGTCAACCCGAAAGCCGGCGACCGCCTGGTCGAGATCGGCCCGGGCCAGGGCGCCATCACCTTCCCGCTGCTGCGGCGCCACCCGAAGCTGACCGTCATCGAGTTCGACCGCGACCTGATCGCGCCTCTGACCGAGGCCGCCGCGCCGCTGGGTGAGCTGACCATCGTCCATCGCGACGTGCTGCAGGTCGATTTCACCGAACTGGCCGCCGGTGCGCAGATCCGCCTGGTCGGCAACCTGCCCTACAACATCTCCTCGCCGATCCTGTTCCACGCGCTGGAACACGCTGCGGCGATTTCGGACATGACCTTCATGCTGCAGAAGGAAGTGGTCGATCGCATGGCCGCCGGCCCCGGCAGCAAGGTGTATGGCCGCCTCAGCGTGATGCTGCAGGCCTCGTGCGAGGTGACATCGCTGTTCGTGGTACCGCCGGGCGCCTTCCGGCCACCGCCGAAGGTCGATTCGGCCGTGGTGCGGCTCGTGCCACGCGATCCGTCCAGCATCGGCATCGACGACCACAAGCGTTTTGCCGAGGTGGTCAAGGCCGCCTTCGGCCAGCGCCGCAAGACACTGCGCAACGCCCTCAACGGCGTCTGCGACGAGGCCCAGTTCGAAGCGGCCGGCGTGCGCAGCGATGCCCGCGCCGAACAGCTGGAAGTGGCCGACTTCATCAAGCTTGCCAATGCGCCGCGCGCCTGACCGCACGGTTCGGGCAATCCGACCACCTGCTTTTGCTTACACTCCCCGCATGGAAGATTCCCGCCACTACGCGATCGAGATCGAGGTGACCCCCCGGTTCATAGACGACCAGTCGGCCCCTGAAGACGGGCGCTTCGCGTTCGCCTACACGATCCGCATCCACAACCGGGGCACCGTGCCCGCAAGGCTGATCAGCCGCCATTGGCGCATCACCGATGGCGAAGGCCGGGTCGAACATGTCGATGGCGACGGCGTGGTCGGCGAACAGCCGCGCCTGCGTCCCGGCGAAGAGTTCCGCTACACCTCCGGCATCATGCTCGGCACCGAACGCGGCACCATGCAGGGCCATTACGACATGGTCGCCGATGACGGCACCGAGTTCACCGCGCCCATCGCGCCGTTCGTACTTTCCATTCCCAGGACGCTGCACTGATGGCGACCTGGGCAATTGGCGATCTGCAAGGCTGCTACGACGTCACCCAGCGCCTGCTGGAAAAGATCAACTTCGATCCCGCCGCGGACAGGCTCTGGTTCTGCGGCGATCTGGTCAACCGCGGCGGGCAATCGCTGGAGACGCTGCGACTGGTGCATTCGCTGCGCGAGCACAGCGTCACCGTGCTCGGCAACCATGACCTGTCGTTGCTGGCCGTCGGCGCGCGCAGCGAGGAGGAACAGCGCAAGGTCAATCCGGACCTGCAGCGCATCGTGCTGGCCGAGGACCGCGACGTGCTGCTGGAGTGGCTGCGCTCGCAGAAGCTGCTGCATGTGGACCGCGAGCTGGGCTGGATGATGTTCCATGCCGGGCTGGCGCCGAAGTGGACCGTGGCGCTGGCCGAAAAGCACGCCCGGGAAGTCGAACAGCAGCTGCATGGCAACGGCTACCGCAAACTGTTCCGCAACATGTACGGCGACAAGCCGGCGTGGTCGCCGGGCCTGAGCGGCTATGACCGCTCGCGCGCGATCATCAACATCTTCACCCGCATGCGCTACTGCACCCCCAGCGGGCGTATCGGCATGGAAGACAAAGGCACGCCCGGCACCCAGGCGCAGGGCATGTATCCGTGGTTCGAGGTCCCGGGCCGGGTCGAGCGCGAGCTGAAAATGGTCTGCGGTCACTGGTCGGCGCTGGGCCTGACCATCACCCAGGGCGTGCATGCGATCGACACTGGCGCGGTGTGGGGCGGCAAACTCACCGCGCTGCAGCTGGACAGCGAAGAACTGCGCGTGGTGCAGGTTCCCGGCCGCGATGTCCCGGCGCCGGTACCGGGCGCGCAGCCGCCACGCAGGCCGCAACCGGAGCGGCGTGTCGAGCCGCGCCCGGAGGCCGGCGGCAACCACGAGCGCGCCGAGCAACGCCGGCGTCCGCGCCGGCATCGTCCGCGTGGTGGTGGTACCAACCACCCTGGCGGCAATCCGCACAAGCCCGCCCCGGGCGAATGAAGCGCGGACCATCGGCGCAGCCGCCGATGGTCATGCAAAGGTCGCGGCGTTTCCCACGGGTCTGTTGATCAGCGCCGGACGTAGTGCGCGAACCGGAAGGCGAAGGCATGCCGCTCGTCGGCCGCGTGCGGCTGGCTGTCCACTTCCTGCCACTGCGCCGGATCCACTTGCGGAAAATGCGTATCGGCCACCACCGCGGTGTCCACCCAGGTCAGATACAGATCACTGGCCTGGTCCAGCAACAGGCGATAGACCTCGCCGCCGCCGATCACGCACAGCTCCTGCGCACCTTCGCCCCGGGCAACCGCCTGGGCCTCATCGAGTGAAACCACCGCACGCATCCCTTCGAACGGCACCTGTCCGCTGCGCGTCAGCACCAGGTTGGTGCGACCGGGCAACGCCCGACCCAGCGACTGTGCGGTCTTGCGCCCCATCAATACTGGCCTACCAAGGGTGAGCGCCTTGAAGTGCTTCAGATCATCAGGAAGGTGCCAAGGCATCTGATTGTGCAGACCAATACCGTGTTGGCGGTCCAAAGCAGCAATCAGCGACAGCTTCATTGCAAGCACCGTTTACGGCGGGCCAGTATAAGCGCACCGGCTTATCGGACGTCATTTGCCTTTTTAAGTCACACGGCCACCGGCGCCTTGATCGCCGGATGCGGGTGATAGCCGTCAATGCGAATGTCATCGAAGGTGAAACCGAACAGATCGGCCACTTCCGGGTTCAACCACAGCGTCGGCAGCGCGCGCGGCCCGCGTGCCAGCTGCTCGCGGGCCTGTTCGAAGTGGTTCGAATACAGGTGCGCATCGCCCAGCGTATGCACGAAATCCCCCACCCCCAGCCCGGTGGCCTGCGCCACCATATGCGTGAGCAGCGCATAGCTGGCAATGTTGAACGGCACGCCGAGGAAGATGTCGCCGCTGCGCTGGTACAGCTGGCAGCTGAGCTTGCCGTCCACCACGTAGAACTGGAACAGGTTGTGGCACGGCATCAACGCCATCTGCGACAGCTCGCCCACGTTCCAGGCGCTGACCACCAGCCGCCGCGAATCCGGATTGCGTTTGATCTCTTCCACCAGCCACTGCATCTGGTCGATCTCGCGGCCGTCGGCGGTGGCCCAGCTGCGCCACTGTTTGCCATAGACCGGACCGAGATCGCCGTTGGCGTCGGCCCACTCGTCCCAGATCCGCACCTGGTTGTCCTGCAGATAGGCGATGTTGGTGTCACCTTTCAGGAACCACAGCAGCTCGTGGATGATCGAGCGCAGGTGCAGCTTCTTGGTGGTGACCAGCGGGAAACCCTGGTTGAGATCGAAGCGCATCTGCCAGCCGAACACGCTGCGGGTGCCGGTACCGGTGCGGTCGGACTTCTCGCTGCCGTGCTCGAGCACATGCTGCAACAGCTCCAGATACTGCTTCACGCCTTTTCTCCCGCCACTGCCGGCTGCAATACCGGCGCGCGCCGCGACAGGGCCAGCAGTACCAGCCCCAGCCCGATCAAGGGCAGGCTCAGGATCTGCCCGCGGGTCAGCCAGTCGAACGCCACGTACACGCCGTTGTCGGGCATGCGCACGAACTCGACCAGGAAGCGGAAGCTGCCATACAGCAGCGCGAACAGACCCGACACGGCATAGCGCGGGCGCGGCGTCCTAGAATATAGCCACAGCACCACGAACATCACCAGCCCTTCCAGCAGTGCTTCATACAGCTGCGAGGGATGCCGGGCGTACTGGTTGAGCAGACCGGCGGCGTAATCCTGCTGGATCTGCGCGGCCGACATCAGCTGCTGCATGCTCGGCAGGCCGGCGGGCACATCCTTCAGCGGCGCATGCGGAAAGATCACGCCCCAGCCGGCATGGGTGAACTTGCCGAACAGCTCGCCACCGATGAAATTGCCCAGCCGGCCGAACCCCAGGCCCAGCGGCACCAGCGGCGCGACGAAATCGATGGTGTCGAAGAAGTGCAGCCTGTGCTTGCGGGTCCACCACCAGCCGGCGATCAGCACGCCCAGCAGGCCGCCGTGGAAACTCATGCCGCCTTCCCACACCCGCAGCAGGATCATCGGGTTGGCCAGCCATTCGGCGCTGGCATAGAACAGCATGTAGCCGATACGCCCACCCAGCACCACGCCGAGCATGCTGTAAAACAGCAGATCGGAAAAACCGTTCATGTCCACGCCCGGCAGACGTCCGGCGCGGATGCGCACGCGGCCCAGCCACCAGGCGGCGGCGAAACCGAGCAGGTACATGATGCCGTACCAGTGCACCTTGATCGGCCCCAGCGAGAAGGCGACGGGGTCTATGTCGTGTAGGTAGATCATGTGGGCACGCAGTGGCAGACAAGCCCCTATTCTCGGGGCTGCATCCCCCGCGTCAACCGCCGGCTCAATCGAGCAGCTGCGGCCGGTCCGGCAGTTCGTTGCCCGCGCGCCGGGTCGGATCCGCTGGAAAGTGCGCGGCCAGCAGCTGCGAAACCTCGGCCACCGCTGCCAGCACCGCCGCTTCACGGTCGCCGTTGCGCAACTGCTCGCGCAGGTGATCGCAGATCCTCTGCCATTGCGCGGCCTCGATCACCTCGCGCAGACCCCGGTCGGCGATGATTTCAATGGCCCGGTCGGCCAGCAGCAGATAGATCAGCACGCCGTTGTTGGCCTGCGTATCCCAGGTCCGCAGCAGGGCGAAGGCGTGTTCGGCGCGCTGGCGGGGCGTGACACCGTTCCACAGCGCCGCCAGCGACAGGTCCGATTCGACCGCGAACATCACCTGCACGCCATGCAGGCGCTCGCCGGCGGCGATAGCATGGGCGATCCGGTCCAGACTCGCTTCCGGGAACGCGGCCTGTGCCGAGGGCGAGAACAGATGGCGCAACCAGCGCATCACCAGCTCCCCGAGGCGCCACCGCCTCCCGAGCGACCGCCACCGCCGCCGGCGAGCGCCTGCATGG